>NZ_LYSO01000020.1:0-79500 GCF_001728935.1 Pseudomonas sp. AP42 | reverse complement strand
CGGGGCGCCTAAGATCAAAAGCAGATCAAGATCAAGAGCAGCTCGCTTCGCATCTTGGTTACCGTCCACCGTTACAGCGTTGTGTAGATACCTATGCTGCGATAGCGCTGGTTCAGTTAAAGACTCAGTGACTGATACACCGCCTTCGGGAGCAAGCCCGCACACATTTGGATCTTCGGTGTGTTTGCTGGTGGGGTTATTCCTCGAGCTCGTACATATAAATCTTCTGGGCATCCATCTGGTAACCGGCATCGGCCAATTCGCTGGACGATGGCTTGACCTGCATCGCGCCTTCGATCCAGTACGGTTGATACAGCTCATCGAGCTTCACCCCCACCTCGCTTTTCACGTGCACGATCTGGTTCGACGGCGGTGGCGGCACATGGATGCAGGCGCCGAAATACGGCACCAGCAGAAACTCCGTGGTGCGGCCTTCTTCGCTGACTTCCAACGGCACGATATACCCCGGCAGGCGAATGTGCTGGCCATCCAGGCTCTGTACCACCGGCGCGTTGGGCATGTCCTGCTTGGCCGCCGGCGCGGCTTCGGCGGACAAGGCATCGGCCATGTTCGACAGGTCGTGCAGCGGCTTCATATTGGGCACTTCGGGTGGCGCATCAGGCGGGATCATCTCCTGCCAGGACAAATCCTTGGGCTGCTCCTGCGCCCAGGCAGGCACGGCCATCAACAACAACAGGGCAAACAGGGCACGACGCATCGAAGCCTTCCTCATAAACGGATGGACAGGCCATCGGCCAAAGATTGGCGGTAGGCGCGCCACGCGGGCACGCTGCCCATCAACAGGGCGGCTGCCAGGATACCGGCGAGCAACGTCCATTCATATTCGCTCGGCCACGACATCGGCAGGTCCAGGCCGTAATTGGCCTGCAAATAACCCCGCGAGGCGGCAATGCACAGGTACAGCAACCCCAGGCCCGCCACCACGCCGGACAAGGCCAGGGCGAAGGCTTCGAAGATCAGCAGCGTTGCGATGTGCCAAGGCCGCGCACCCACCGAGCGCAGGATCGCCATCTCGCGGCGGCGCTCGTTAAGGCTGGTGAGGATCGCCGTGAGCATGCCGATCAAACCGGTCAGCACCACGAACAGCGAGATCACAAACAAGGCTTTTTCGGCAGTGCCCATCATGCTCCACAACTCTTGCAGCGCGACGCCGGGCAGGATCGCCAGCATGGGCTCGCCACGGAATTCATTGATCTGCCGTTGCAAGGCGAAGGTGGAAATCTTGTTGTTCAGGCCGAGCATGAACGCGGTAATGGCTTGCGGCGTGAGGTCCATATTGCGCGCCTGGTCGGCACTGATGCGGCCTTTGCCCTGTGCCGGCACGCCGTTGTGCCAGTCGATATGGATCGCTTCCATGCCGCCGAGGCTGATATGCAGCGTGCGGTCCACCGGCGTGCCGGTGCGCTTGAGAATGCCGACCACTGTGAACGGTTTGTCGTCATGCTTGACCAGGCTGACCACCGCCACGCCGTGGGCCAGCACCAGCTTGTCACCGAGCTTGTAATGCAGGGCCTCGGCCACTTCGGCGCCGAGCACCACTTCGAACGGGTCGGTGGCGAAGGCGCGGCCGCTGGCCAGCTCGAGGTTTTGCTTGCGCCCGTACTGGTAGTGCTCGAAGTAGGATTCGTTGGTGCCCATCACCCGGTAGCCGCGATGGGAATCGCCAAGGGAAATCGGAATCGCCCATTTCACTTGAGGGCTGGCGGCGAAGTGCTCGTAGCTGTCCCAACGGATGTTGTTGGTGGCGTTGCCGATGCGGAACACCGAGTACAGCAGCAGGTTGACCGAGCCGGAACGGGCGCCGACGATCAGGTCGGTGCCGCTGATGGTGCTGGCGAAACTGTTGCGCGCCTCGACGCGCACACGCTCCACCGCGAGCAGCAAGCAGACGGAAAGCGCGATGGCAAACGCGGTGAGGATCGCGGTAAAGCGGCGGTTAGCCAGGCTGGCCATGGCTAGACGGAACAGATACATCTCAAACCTCTGCGGGCATGGCGGCGCGATTGAGTTCGGCCAGCGACAGGTTGCGGTCGAACAGCGACGCCAGGCTCTGGTCATGGCTGACAAACAACAGGCTGGCGCCCGCTTCGCGGCATTCGGCGAACAGCAACTGCAGGAAGGCTTCGCGGGCGTCGTAGTCCAGGGCCGAGGTGGGCTCGTCGGCGATCACCAGCTCCGGCTGGCCGATCAGCGCTCGGGCAGCGGCCACCCGTTGTTGTTGGCCGATGGACAGCGAATCGGCACGGCGTTCCAGCAGGCTCGGGTCCTTCAAACCCAGGTGTGCGAGCAAGGTCGCAGCGGCCTGGTCGACGCTGCCGTGACGCTGCTTGGCCCGTTGCGCGCGCAGCTTGGAAAAGTGGCAGGGCAACTCGACGTTCTCGCGTACCGACAGAAACGGCAGCAGGTTGAACTGCTGGAAGATATAGCCGGTGTGGTCCACACGGAAACGGTCACGGGCGCCGGCCGAGAGTTCGGTCAACTCTTGGCCGAGCAGGCGAATGCTGCCCTGGCTGGGCTTCTGCACGCCGCCCAGCAGCCCCAGCAAAGTGGTCTTGCCACTGCCGCTCGGGCCCTTGAGGAACAAGGTTTCCCCGGGTTCCAGGCGGAACGCGGGAATGTCCAGCAACTGCGGGTGACCGGGCCAGTTGAAGCCCAGGTCGGACAGTTCGATTAACGCTTGAGTCATGGGAAGTCAGTGTCGCCTGGTAGTCGAAAATGGCGCCGATCCACTGTGGGAGCTGGCTTGCCTGCGATGGCATCGCGGCAGTGTGCCTGCTGCACCGCGTCGCCTGTATCGCAGGCAAGCCAGCTCTCACATGGACCTTGTTTCAAATCAGAACTTCAGCGTGGCGGCGGTGGCGGTTGCGTCAACACCTTGCTGACCGCTCGGGCCGATCAGTTGTACCTGAATTTTCTGGGTGGCGGGGAAGGTCTTGAACACCTGGCTCAAGTCCAGGTTGCCCAGGGCTGCCGGTGTGGCGCAGGTGAACTGGTAATGGGCGTGGATTTCACTGTGGTCGTGATCATGCTTGTGGGCGGCGGCGCCTTTGCCGTCGGTGGCGTGGTCATCGTCGTCATGCTCGGCTTCCGGTTTGTCACCGAACAACGGGCTGTTGAGTTCCTGGCTGCTGACCACACAACTTGCGGCCTTGGGCAGGTTGAACAGGGCCGATGGATTTTCCAGCTGTTTGCGCACGGCGGCGACCTTGGCCTTGTCGGCGGCGCTGGTGGCTACATGTTCGAAACCCACCAGGTTCATGGCCGGGCTGTCCAGTTCCAGCTCCAGGACCTGGCCGTCCAGCACGGCATTCAGGCGCCCGACGCCATGTTCATGGGCGCCGAGGCTGCCGTGCTCGTGGTCATGGTCTTCGTGAGCATGAGCGACAGCCAGTGGCAGCAGGGCAAACGGCAAAGCGAGCAGCAAACGGCGCATGAGAGAGCTCCAGGATGAAAGTTTTGTTATGTGATCTTATAACAATTGAGCCGAGAGTTTGACCGCCCGCTTGGTGTTGCGCAAGCTGCGTGGGAGCATGCCCGTCAGAAAAATGCAGGAGTAAGGACGATGTTGCGAATTCGTGGAACCATCGGCGACCTGCCGGTGGACTTGACCTTGGAGCTGGACGACGGCGATTGGGCGCGATTGGGCGCCCAACTGCAGGCCGCGCCAACGCCCAGCGCGCCTACTGCGGCACCGGTCAAACAGAACGAAGACCTGTGGCAGAACGCCCAGGATTTACTGCGCAAGGCCGGGCAACTCAATGGCCTGGAATTGCTCGACCAACTCGAAGGCCTGGCCGGCGATGCCGGGGCGGGCAAGCGCCTGCTGGTGCGCCTGCGCCACAGCGCCAACGTGAAGGTGGCCAGCGGCGGCGACACCCCGCTCTACACCTGGGTCGGCGCTTTGTAGGAGCGAGCTCGCCCGCGAAAAACTCTCAGGTATCACGTTCATCCAGGATGCCCGCGTTATCGTTGTCGTTTTTCGCGAGCAAGCTCGCTCCTACAAGGTTGGGTTAGTACAGCGCGGCAAACAACTTGCGGCGGTACACCGTGACCAGCGGGTGATCATTGCCCAGCAATTCGAACACCTGCAGCAAGGTTTTGTGGGGTAGGCCTTCGCTGTAGCCGCGGTTGCGGATAAACAACTTGAGCAGCCCTTCCAGCGCCGCGTCGTATTGCTGGCGCGCCAGTTGCTGGATCGCCAACTGATAGGCCGCTTCGTCATCCTGCGGGTTTTGCGCCAGGCGGCTTTTCAGCTCGGCGGCGTCCGGCAAGTCCGCAGCCTGGCGCAGGAAGGTGATTTGCGCCTTGGCCCCGGCCAGGGCGGCCTTGTGGTCGTCGCTCTTGACCGCGTCGAGCACGGCCTGGGCTTCACCCAATTCACCGCGCTCAGCCAGGCAACGTGCATACAGGATCAGCGCGGCGGCGTTGGTGTTGTCTTCGCCCAACAACTGCACCAGCAGCGCTTCGGCCTCGCTGATGCGCCCTTCGCTGAACAGCGCCTGAGCCTGCTCCAGCGGGTCCGCCGCAGCCGGTGGTGGCATTTGCACATGGGGCTCCAGCATTGCCCGTACTGCCGACTCCGGCTGTGCCCCGGCAAAACCGTCCACCGGTTGGCCATCCTTGAACAGCACCACCGTCGGCAGGCTTTGAATGCCAAAACGCGCCACGATGTCTTGTTCGGCTTCGCAGTCGACTTTTGCCAGCAGCAACTCGCCCTGATAACTCTCGGCAATCTTCGCCAGCATCGGCATCAGCGCTTTGCAGGGAGCGCACCACTCGGCCCAGAAATCGACCAGTACGGGCTTTTCGAAGGAGTTCTGAATAACGGCCTGGTCGAAGTTGGCGGTGGTGACGTCGAAGATGTACGGCGTGGGCTCACTCATGGGGCATCTCGAATAAAGCGGGAATGGGGGCAACTATAAGGGCTGGCGAGGTTGGCTGAAAGCATCCTGGTAGCTCCCACCTTCAAATGCATTCCTGTGCGGGCTTGCCCGCGATGGCCATAGGTATCTACACAACTTCGGTACGACGCTAAGCCTGTGGTGAGGGAGCTTGCTCCCGTGACGACCAGACAGCCGGCGCATATCCATCTGACGCCCCGCGATCCAAATGTGGGAGCGGGCTTGCTCGCGAAGGCGGCCTGGCAGTCAACACGGTTGGATTGTGTACATATCCATTGCTGCGGTAACGGCCACTTAGGGTTCCGCTCTGACAGCGGGTCACTTTGGAAAAGAGCCCCAAAGTAACCAAAGGGCTCTTGCCCCACCACTCGGCACCTCGCTCACGCTCGGTGTGCCCGAACACAGGCTTGAATCCGTGGGCCGCCGCCACGCGCCATCCATGGCGCGGGGCGGCTAACCCGGCGTCCTGCCGGGTTACCCACGAATTCAAGCCTGCGTTCGGCCAGCGTGGTTTAACGGGGCGCCTAAGATCAAAAGCAGATCAAGAGCAGCTCGCTTCGCATCGTGGTTGCCGTCGACTGCTACAGAGTTGTGTAGATACCTATGCCGCGATGGCCTCAAGCGCGCCGCGAATGGTACAGGCTCACCTTACGAAACTCCCAAGGCTCGGCCAGGTCTGGCAGGGTCAAGGCCTCGAGGATCTCCAGCCGCCGGTAATCCGGATGCTGGAAATCCCGTACCCGCGAATCCGCCACCAGCGCTTCGCGGCCACGAGTGAGGAACTGATCCAGCAACGGCAAGTTGGCGCGGTCGTAGAGCACGTCGGCCACCAGGATCAGGTCGAAGCGGTCGGCTTCGGCAAAAAAGTCTGCCGAATAACTCAGCGCCACCTGGTTGAGTTCGGCATTCGCACGGCAAGCGGCCAAGGCCAATGGGTCCAGGTCGCAGGCCACCACCTCCAGGGCGCCAGCCTTGACGGCGGCGATCCCGGCCACGCCCGAACCTGCGCCGAAATCCAGCACGCGTTTGCCGGCGACCCACTCGGGATGCGCCGCCAGGTAACGCGCCAATGCCAGGCCGCTGGCCCAGCAAAAGCTCCAGTAGGGCGGCTCATGCAGGATGCGCCGGGTTTCTTCCTGGCTGAAGGCGCGGTCCATGTTGTCGGCGTCCAGCAGCCACAACGACAACGCGGTGCCCGGCAATGGGCAGGGCACCAATTGCGCATCGCCAATCAACGCGCTCAAGGCGTGTTGCAGGCCCAGCGGTGGCGTCATGGCGCCTTGACGAGTTGCAGGGGGCCGGTGCTCTGGGTGATCGCCTGGGTGACGCGCACGGCAGGCAGATGCAGGATCAACTGGCCGGACTGGCTGGCGCGGCCGCGCAATTCCACGCGCGCACCGGCCGGGAAGGCTTCAGGGTTAAAGCGCAGGCGGAAGGCCAGGGGCTTGCCGTTGCCGCTCAGTACGCTGCTGGCGAGCAGTTGCTGCGGGCGCGAACGGTCGTCGATCACCAGGAGCGCCATCTCGACTTCGGCACCGGCAGGCACGTTGGTCAGGCTGCCGCTGATTTCGCGCTGATAGGCGGGCAGGGGGCCGAGGTCTTCAATGCCTGGGACTTTTTTCTCTTGCGCCGGGGTGGGTTGAGGCGCGGCCGGCTTGGGGGCTTCGCTGCTGCAGGCGACCAGAAAACTGAACAGGCTGAGTAGAACGAGTGGTCGTAACTGCATGTACGGCTCCAGAAAGGACAAAATCCGTGGCTTAAAAATATGAAACATATAAGCCTGCCTATATACCGTAAAGGCTATGGCTTGTCTTGCCACAGGGATGCGCTACCATGGCCCTCCCATTTTTTGTTGCCTGCCAACCATGCACTGTCCCTTCTGCGGTGCCAACGACACCAAGGTCATCGACTCGCGTCTGGTCGCCGAGGGCGACCAAGTGCGTCGCCGGCGCGAATGCCTGGCCTGTGGTGAACGTTTCACCACCTTCGAAACCGCCGAACTGGTGTTGCCGCGTCTGATCAAGTCCGACGGCAGCCGCCAGCCTTTCGACGAAGAAAAACTGCGCGCCGGTATGCAGCGCGCCCTGGAAAAACGCCCGGTGAGTGTCGAGCGCCTGGAAGCGGCGCTGGTGCATATCAAGCACAAGCTGCGGGCGACCGGCGAGCGCGAGGTCAAGAGCCTGGTGGTCGGTGAGCTGGTGATGGGCGAGCTGCAAAAGCTCGACGAAGTCGCCTATATCCGTTTTGCCTCGGTGTATCGACGCTTCCAGGACCTCAATGAGTTCCGCGAAGAGATCGACCGCCTGGCCCGTGAGCCCTCCAAACAATGACCTCTGAACAGGCTGTGCTCGACGCCCACTACATGGCCCGCGCCCTCGAATTGGCGCGCAAGGGCCTGTACACCACCCACCCCAACCCGCGGGTTGGCTGCGTGATCGTGCGTGACGGGCAGATTGTCGGCGAAGGCTGGCATGAGCGCACCGGCGAGCCCCATGCCGAGCCCAATGCCCTGCGCGCCGCGGGCGACAAGGCCCGTGGCGCGACGGTGTACGTGACCCTTGAACCGTGCAGCCATCATGGCCGTACGCCGCCCTGCGCCGATGCGCTGGTGACCGCCGGCGTAGCGCGGGTAGTGGCCGGCATGCAGGACCCGAACCCTGAAGTGGCCGGGCGGGGCATGCAGCGCCTGGCCCAGGCCGGTATCGAGGTGCGCAGCGGTGTGTTGGAAACCGAAGCGCGGGCGCTTAACCCCGGCTTCCTCAAGCGCATGGAGCAGGGCCTGCCGTTTGTGCGGGTCAAGCTGGCGATGAGCCTGGACGGCCGCACGGCGATGGCCAGCGGCGAAAGCCAGTGGATCACCGGCCCCGCCGCCCGTGCTGCGGTGCAACGCCTGCGCGCCGAAGCCAGTGTGGTGCTGACCGGTGCCGACACGGTACTGGCCGACGGTGCCCGCTTGACCGTACGCGCCGCCGAACTGGGCCTGGATGAAGCAACCACCGCCCTGGCCATGTCGCGCCCGCCGTTGCGCGTGCTGATCGATGGCCGCCTGCGGGTGCCGCTCAACGCGCCGTTCTTCAAGGCCGGCCCGGCATTGGTCATCACCTGCGTCACCCCAGAGAACCAGTTTCCCCGTGGCCCTGAGTGCCTGGTGGTGCCTGGCGTGGAAGGCCAGGTAGACCTGCGCTCGGCATTGGTCGCCCTGGCTGCCCGTGGCGTCAACGACGTGTTGGTGGAAGCTGGGCCAAGCCTGGCCGGTGCGTTTGCCCAACAAGGCCTGGTGGATGAGTACGTGATATTCATCGCCGGCAAGTTCTTAGGCTCTGCTGCCCGCCCGTTGCTGGACTGGCCGCTTGAGAAGTTGGCCGATGCCCCCCAACTCAAGATCACCGACATGCGCGCTGTGGGCGACGACTGGCGAGTCACTGCCATCCCCGTCCCAGCAGTGAGCGTATAATTCCCGGCCTGCGCTTAAGCGTCAGCCCCTCGTTTTCAGGAGAACGAAATGTTCACCGGCATTATCGAATCCATCGGCAGCATCCGTGCAATGACCCCCAAAGGCGGCGATGTCCGCCTGCTGGTTGAAACCGGCAAGCTGGACCTCGGCGACGTCAAGCTGGGCGACAGCATCGCCGTCAGCGGCGTGTGCCTGACCGTCATCGAGCTGCCGGGCAACGGCTTTGCTGCCGATGTCAGCCGGGAAACCCTGGACTGCACCGCGATGAACGACCTCAAGGCCGGCAGCCCGGTCAACCTGGAAAAAGCCCTGACGCCGACCACCCGCCTGGGCGGTCACCTGGTCAGCGGCCATGTCGACGGTGTCGGCGAAGTGGTCGCGCGCAGCGAAAACGCCCGCGCCGTGGAATTCCGTATCCGCGCGCCCAAAGAGCTGGCCAAGTACATCGCCCACAAAGGCTCGATCACCGTCGATGGCACCAGCCTGACCGTGAACGCCGTGAATGGCGCCGAATTTGAACTGACCATCATTCCCCACACCCTCAGCGAAACCATCATGGCCTCGTACCAGCCGGGCCGCCGGGTGAACCTGGAAGTGGACTTGCTTGCCCGTTACCTGGAGCGCCTGTTGCTGGGCGAAAAGGCCGCAGAGCCTGCAGCCGGTAACATCACCGAAAGTTTTCTGGCCGCTAACGGCTACCTGAAATCCTGACCAAGGGGGTGCCGCGTGGCGCTCAATAGCATCGAAGAACTGGTTGAAGACATCCGCCAAGGCAAGATGGTCATCCTCATGGATGACGAAGATCGCGAGAACGAAGGCGATATCATCATGGCCGCCGAGGCGTGCAAGCCCGAGCACATCAACTTCATGGCCAAGCACGCCCGTGGGCTGATCTGCATGCCCATGAGCCGCGAACGCTGCGAATTGCTCAAGCTGCCCCTGATGGCGCCGCGCAATGGCTCGGGTTTTGGCACCAAGTTCACCGTATCCATTGAAGCCACCACGGGCGTCACCACCGGCATTTCCGCCGCTGACCGCGCCCGCACCGTGCAAGCCGCCGCTGCGAAAGACGCCAAGGCCGAAGATATCGTCAGCCCGGGTCACATCTTCCCGCTGATGGCCCAGCCGGGCGGTACCCTGGCCCGTGCCGGCCACACCGAAGCCGCCTGCGATTTGGCGCGCATGGCCGGTTTCGAGCCAAGCGGGGTGATCTGCGAAGTGATGAACGATGATGGCACCATGGCCCGTCGGACTGAACTCGAAGCCTTTGCCGCCGAACACAACCTCAAGATCGGTACCATCGCCGACCTGATTCACTACCGCATGATCCACGAACGTACCGTTCAGCGGATTGCCGAGCAGCCACTGGACAGCGAACTGGGCCAATTCAATTTGGTGACCTACCGTGATTCAGTGGAAGGCGACGTGCACATGGCCCTGACCCTGGGCAACATTTGCGCCGAAGAACCGACCCTGGTACGCGTGCACAACATGGACCCCCTGCGTGACCTGTTGATGGTCAAGCAGCCGGGCCGCTGGAGCCTGCGCGCCGCCATGGCTGCGGTTTCCGAGGCGGGCAGCGGTGTGGTGCTGTTGCTCGGTCACCCGCTGGACGGCGATGTATTGCTGGCACATATCCGCGAAACTGCTGATGCCGTGCCGGTGAAAAAGCCGACCACCTACAGCATCGTCGGTGCCGGTTCGCAGATCCTGCGCGACCTGGGTGTGCGCAAAATGCGCCTGATGAGCGCACCGATGAAATTTAATGCGATATCCGGATTCGACCTGGAAGTTGTAGAATACGTGCCCTCCGAATAAAGGCCGGCGATTCTTGCCCCTTGTTCGCGGTTAAATCATCACTGAGGGACGCACTTTTCGCGTCCCGGCTCTTTAAGAGATTTGTCGAATGACCCTGAAGACCATCGAAGGTACCTTCATCGCCCCCAAAGGCCGCTATGCCCTGGTGGTTGGCCGCTTCAACAGCTTCGTGGTTGAAAGCCTGGTAAGCGGTGCGGTTGACGCCCTGGTTCGCCACGGTGTGAGCGAGAGCGATATCACCCTTATCCGCGCGCCTGGCGCCTTCGAAATTCCACTGGTTGCGCAAAAAGTTGCTCAGCAGGGTGAATACGCGGCGATCATCGCCCTGGGCGCGGTGATTCGTGGCGGTACCCCGCACTTCGAATACGTGGCCGGCGAATGCACCAAGGGCCTGGCCCAGGTGTCCATGGAGTTCGGCGTGCCAGTCGCTTTCGGCGTACTGACCGTGGATTCCATCGAGCAAGCCATCGAGCGTTCCGGCACCAAGGCCGGTAACAAAGGCGCCGAAGCTGCCTTGTCCGCCCTGGAAATGGTCAGCCTGCTGTCGCAGTTGGAGGCCAAGTGATTTCCGACGAAAGCGATCAGTTCAACCCTCAGGAGCCGCGTCCTGCCGATGCTGGCAAGCCGTCCAAGAGCGAGAAGCGTCGCAAGGCGCGTCAACTTGCGACCCAGGCGCTGTACCAGCGTCACCTGGCGGGCGCTTCGCTGAACGAAATCGAGGCACAGTTTCGCGTCGATAACGATTTCACCTTCGCCGACCAGAGCTACTTCCACGACATCCTTCATGGTGTGCACGCCAACCTGACCGAGATCGACACAGCCCTGGCGCCTTGCCTGGACCTGACCATCGAAGAACTCGACCCGGTTGAACTGTGCGTGATGCGTCTGTCCACCTGGGAGCTGCTCAAGCGCGTCGACGTGCCGTACCGCGTCGTGATCAACGAAGGCATCGAACTGGCGAAAGTCTACGGTTCGACCGACGGCCACAAATTCGTCAACGGCGTGCTCGACAAGCTGGCCCCGCGCCTGCGTGAAGCCGAAGTGAAGGAACACAAGCGCTAATCTGCGCTTGAATCTTCAATGGGTGAGTTTGAGCTGATCCGCACCTACTTCGCCGCTGCGCCTTGTGCGCAAGGCGGCGAAGGCATTGCCCTGGGGATCGGCGACGACTGCGCCTTGCTGGCGCTTCCCGCTGGGGAGCAACTGGCAGTCTCTACCGATACGCTGGTAGCAGGGGTGCATTTTGCCGACCCCTGTGACCCGTTCCTGCTCGGCCAGCGCTCGCTGGCCGTGGCGGTGAGCGACCTGGCCGCCATGGGCGCCCACCCCCTCGCCTTTACCCTTGCCCTGACCACGCCGAGCGTCGAAGCCGATTGGTTGCAACGCTATGCCCAAGGCTTGAACGCCATGGCGCAAAGCTGCGGCGTAGGCTTGGTGGGCGGCGATACCTCCCGTGGGCCGCTGAGCCTCACCCTGACCGTGTTCGGCCGCGTGCCGGCTGGCCAGGCCTTGACGCGCAGCGGTGCACTGCCGGGTGATTTGCTGTGTGTCGGCGGCGAGCTAGGCAATGCCGCGGGCGCCTTGCCGCTGGTAGTGGGGCAGCGCACGGCTGACGCAGCAATCGCCGAGCCGCTGCTGGCGCATTACTGGTCGCCGCAACCGCAGCTGGCCCTGGGGCTGGCATTGCGGGGCAAGGCGACTGCGGCCATGGATATCTCCGATGGGCTGCTGGCCGATTGCGGGCATATCGCCAAGGCGTCAGCGGTGCGCCTGGTGGTTGAGCGCCACCGGTTGCCGTTGTCTGCGGCCTTGCTGGCGTTTGTCGGCGAAGACCAGGCTCGCGTGGCGGCGTTGAGTGGGGGCGACGACTATGTGCTGGCGTTCACCTTGCCACCGTCCCAGTTGGCACCGTTGCAGGCCGCTGACTGGCCAGTGCATGTGGTCGGCCGAGTCGAAGCGGGGCAGGGCGTGACGCTGCTCGACGGCGACGGCCAGGACATCACCCCGGCTGTGCGCGGCTACCAGCATTTTCGCCAGACGCCCTAAGCCGGCGCTCTGCGCTACCCTTTATACGATTATCCCGAGTAAGAGGCCGTGACCATGGCTGCATGCCGCTGGCTGCTGATCGTGCTGTGTACCTTCGCTTCCCTGGCCCAGGCGAGCACTCCCGTGCCCGGCAAAATCGTGCTGGCCAGTGAGGAATGGAACGACTACACCAACAAAGATGGCAGCGGCCTGGCCTGGGATGTGTTGCGCCAAGTCTTTGAACCGGCTGGCATCACCGTGCACACCCGCAGCGTGCCCTACACCCGCTCGATTGGCCTGGCCCAGCGTGGTGAAGTGGATGGGTGTGTCGGCACCTATCGCGAGGAGGCCAGTGGTGTGCTGTACCCGCGCTGGAACTTCGACGCCGATCACGTCTACGCCCTCGGGCTGGCCACTGCACCCACGCCGACGTTGGCGACCCTGGGCAAGTACCGCCTGGCCTGGGTGCGTGGTTACAAGTACGAGGGTTACCTGCCCAATGTGCAGCGCTTTAACCAGATCGAGCGGCGCAGCGGCATTCTGCCGATGCTGCAACACGGTCGCGCCGATTTTTATATCGATGCCCTTACCGAAGCCAAATACGTGCTCAGCCAGGCGCAAGACCCGGCGCTATTCAAGCTCACCCATATCGCTGAACTACCGCTCTACGTAGCCTTCGCCGACACCGAGCGCGGCAGGGCATTGATGGCCGTGTATGACCAGCGCTTGGCCAGCCTGGTCAAGACCGGTGAGCTGAAAGCGATTTTCGACCGCTGGAAACAACCCTACCCCCTGTAGGAGCGAGCTTGCTCGCGAAAAACTCATAAACGCCGCGCTCACCCAGGATACCGCGTCATCGTTGACCACTTTCGCGAGCAAGCTCGCGCCTACATAGAATCAATCCAAAGGCCAATCGAACCTATTGATCTTTATCAGCGATAATTCAGCTTAAGCGTCTGTAGGAACGTGCTGTTACAATGCCCGCCTCTGTGAAATCTGAAATCAGGAGCACACGGTGCCCGTCGTTTTCGTCGCCGCTTCCAAGCTGCCTACCCCTTTTGCCACGTTCACCATGAACGGCTTTCTTGAAGAAGCCACCGGGCGCGAGCACGTTGTGCTCAGCCTCGGCGACATCACCGATGGTGAGCCGGTGCTGGGGCGTGTGCATTCCGAGTGCCTGACCGGCGATGCGCTGTTCAGCCAGCGCTGTGACTGCGGCTCGCAACTGGAGGCCGCACTGCAGGCCATCGCCCGTGAAGGCCGTGGCGTGTTGCTGTACTTGCGTCAGGAAGGCCGCGGCATTGGCCTGTTGAACAAGATCCGCGCCTACGAACTGCAAGACGGCGGCGCCGATACCGTGGAGGCCAACGAGCGTCTGGGCTTTGCTGCCGACCAGCGCGACTACGCCATCTGCCTGCCGATGCTCGAGCACCTGGGGGTCAAATCCCTGCGCCTGATGACCAACAACCCCCGCAAGGTCAAAGCCTTGACCGAGATGGGCATCACCGTGGCCGAGCGCGTGCCGCTGCACACCGGGCACAACCCGCACAACAAACTCTACCTGGCCACCAAAGCCAGCAAGCTCGACCACATGATGGGCAACGAGCACCAGGGCGAGGTCGACCGCGCGTGACCCGTGGCCAGGTGAAACGGCGACTGTCCTTCAATTGGTGGCAGTACCTGGCCCTGGCATTGCTGCCTTTGTTTGTGATCAACCTGCTGTTTGGTCGTGCTGAATCCTTGTTGCCCGTCTTGGCCATGCCGTTTTTCATCGCCGGCGTGGCCTCGATGTTTCTCAGCCTGCGTTATTTTCATGCTTATAAACACGCACTGATCGCCACCTCCAAAGCCCTTGATACTGCTGAAGAGCCCGCAGCCTGGATCACCCTGGCGGCGCGACGGCGCACGGCCTTGCTGGTGGCCGCGCTGCCTGCCTGGATCGGCGCGCTGGCGGTATTCGTCGGTCTGGAGGCGGTGCCGCTGTTTCTGTTGGCGTTGTCGACGCTGGTGCTGTTCTACCTCTATCGCATACCGCGTCAGTTGGGATGAAGCGCTACTGGCTGGCGCTGCTGCTGGTATTCAGTGCCCAGGGCTGGGCGGTCGAGCGAGTTGTCAGCCTGGCGCCGTCACTGTCTGAAATCGTGCTTGAACTGGGCGCCGACGACTTGCTGGTTGGCGTACTTGATGGTGGTGAGCGCCCGGTGGCGTTGGCGAAGGTGCCCTCGGTCGGGCATTACGGCCAGTTGGACATGGAGCGCCTGCTCAGCCTCAAACCCGACCTGATCCTGCTGTGGCCTGGCAGTGTTGGCCCGGCCCAGCGCGAGCAGCTCCAGCGGTTGAATATCCCGGTGTACGTCGCCGAACCCCATAGCCTTGAACAACTGACCACGCAGGTGCAGGCCATTGCCGAGCAATTGGGCCGCGCTGAGGCAGGGCGAGAGCGTGCTGCACAATTGCGCCAGCGCTTGGCCGAATTACGCCAGCGCTACCAACGGGCTGAGCCGCTGCGGGTGTTCTACCAAGTGTGGAACCAGCCGCTGTACACCGTGGGCGGTGGGCAGATCATCAGCGATGCCCTCAGTGTGTGCGGGGCGCGCAATGTGTTTGATGACCTGAAGTTGCCGGCGCCGCAGGTGAATATCGAGTCGGTGCTGGCGCGTGATCCGGAGGTGATCCTGGTGGGGGATCAGGCTCAGAAGGACGCTTGGAAGGCATGGCCAATGATGGCTGCTCGGGTACGGTTAGTGCCGGACAAGGGCCTGGAGCGGCCGAGTGGGCAGATGTTGGAGGCGGTGGGGCGGTTGTGTCAGGTTTTATCACCTAACCTGTGAAACCGCTATCGCAGGCAAGCCAGCTCCCACAGGGGAATGCATTTCAATTGTGGGAGCTGGCTTGCCTGCGATGACATCGGTGCAGGCCCCTCAGAACTCAGGCGTCCATGTCAGCCCAACCATCCACACCCGACCTTCTTCACGATAATTCTGAGCCTCGCCGAGGTAGCTGTACTTCGCCCGTGCATAAGACTTATCCAGCACGTTATCCACCTTCAGCGACAACGACACCTCCCGGTTCAACGCCCAACTACTGCGCAGCCCCAACAAGGCATAACCGCCCAGACGGTTGCGGTTGGCTTCATCGTCGTAGCTGCTGCTGATCGCCTGCCAGCTGGCGCCGAGACCGAGCTGATCAAATTGTCGGTCCAGATCCAGGTTCACCGTGCGCCGTGCGCGACGTGCCAGGGTGTGGCCGCTGTCACGGTCACGCGGGTCGATAAGCGACAGGCCCAGGTTGCCCTGCCAGCCAAACAGTTCCTGCTTGAGCGCCGCTTCAAAGCCGTTGATCCGCGCCGCCGCCACGTTTTGCGGCTTGCCAGCGTCAAGGATGATCGCGTCGCTCAGATCAGTTCGATACAGCGAGGCTTCCAGGCGTGCGCTGTCGGTCAGTTGGCTGCGCCATTGTAGTTCGTAGCTCTTTGAGGTCTCAGGCTGCAGATTGGGGTTGCTGTACTGCGTGTCGGGGTAATAGAGGTCATTGAAGGTCGGCGCGCGGAAGCCTTCGCTGTAGCTCAGGAGCAGGTCATTGTCAGGGTTGACCGGCACGGTCAGGGTGCCGCTCCAACTGTTCTGGCCGCCGAACTGCTGGTTCTGGTCGCGGCGCAGGCCCAGCTCGGTGGAAAACCACTGGCTCTTGAAACGGTGCTGCACAAAGGCCGCCCGGTTCCAGCGGCTGTTCTCGGTAAAGGTGGTGGAACCGTGGAAACGGTCTTCGTACCAATCGCCGCCGACGATCAGGCTGTTTTGCTCATCTAGGGTCAGGTCGTTCTGCCAATTGACCGAGTCGCGGTAGGTGTTGAATGCACTGTAATCATCGCTGAGGGTATCGCGCTTGGTGTCGCGGTTTTCACTGTGGCCCAGCTCCAGGCGCGACTGCCAGCTGTCATTGAGCTTGGCATCGACATAGCCGCTGGCGCTGCTCACGGTGTAGTCGGTGTAGGGTTTCTGGCCGAGGCTCTGCCCGGTGGCACCGTCGTAGCGGCCATAACTGTTGTCATACTCCGACTTGCCACGGTTATCCAACAGGTTGAAGCCCGCCTCCAGCTCATCGCTGAACGAATGGCTGAGGTTCAGGCTGATCGACTGATTGCGGTAGGCATCATGGTCGCCATCACTGGGAAACGACGCGTGGCTCGCGTTGATACCGTCAGTTTCATCCAGGCTCGCGCCCAGGTTGAAACGCGTGTGTTCATCGCCGCCCGACAGGCCCAGGCTGCGCTCCCAGGTCTGGTTGCTGCCAAACCCCAGTTTCAAGCGCGGCTGCAAGCCTTGCTCGGCATTGCGCCGGGTGAACACCTGAATCACCCCGCCAATCGCATCACTGCCGTAGATCACCGAACGTGAACCGCGCAGCACTTCCACCCGTTCAATCTGATCGACGTTGAGGTATTGCAAGCCGCTGTCGCCGGAGGTGGTGTTGGCGATGCGTTGGCCGTCCACCAGCACCAGGCTCTGCGCCGACTTGGTGCCGCGAATAAAAATCCCCGGCAAACTGCCACGCCCACCGGTTGGCGCAACTTGCACGCCCGGCACGCGGCTGAGCAGGTCGGTGACGCTGGTGGGTTGCAGGCGGTCGATGTCCGCGCGGGTGAATACAGTGTTGGCGGCGCTGCTGTCGTTACGCGCCTGGACTTGGCGGTTGGCGCTGATAACCACGTCGGAGAGCTTCAGGGCCTGGTCGCGGGTGTCGGCGAGTAGGTCGGCGCAGGGGAGCAGTAGCAGGGCAAGGCACAGGCGTTTCATGGGCTGTCCATAGCATTCGAATGTCATGCAAAACCACTGTGGGAGCTGGCTTGCCTGCGATAGCGGTGTATCTGACACATTGTTAGCGAATGTGCCGCCGTCATCGCAGGCAAGCCAGCTCCCACATTTGGGGCTGATTACAGAGTCAGTAGCGCCAGGCGCTCGCGAACGGACGCTTCGATACCCGCTTCATCCAACCCGCATTCAGCCAGCATCTGCGCCGGCTTGGCGTGCTCGACGTATACATCCGGCAAGCCTAGGTGCAGCACCGACTTGAGGATATTCTCCCGCGCCAGGAACTCGCTGACCGCCGCACCGGCGCCGCCCATGATGGCGTTTTCTTCGACGGTCACCAGCAACTCATGGCTGGCGGCAATTTCGCGTACCAGTGTTTCGTCCAGTGGCTTGACGAACCGCATATCGACCACAGTGGCGTCGATCTTCTCGGCGACTTTCAAGGCTTCGGCCAGTTGCACGCCAAACACCAGGAACGCAGTTTTGCTGCCTTGGCGACGCACAATGCCTTTACCGATTTCAATCGGCTCCAGGTCTTTTTCGATCACGGCGTTGGGGCCAGTGCCGCGCGGGTACCGCACAGCGGCCGGGCCGTTGTACAGATGGCCGGTGCTGAGCATCTTGCGCAGTTCGTTTTCGTCGCTCGGTGTCATTACCAGCATGCCGGGGATGCAACGCAGGTACGACAGGTCGAAACTGCCGGCATGTGTCGGGCCGTCTTCGCCCACCAGGCCGGCACGGTCGATGGCGAACAGCACGTCGAGGTTCTGTACCGCTACATCGTGAACCAGCTGGTCATAACCGCGTTGCAGGAAGGTGGAGTAGATCGCCACCACCGGCTTGGCGCCTTCGCAGGCCATGCCGGCCGCGAAGGTCACGGCGTGTTGCTCGGCAATCGCCACATCGAAGTAACGCAGCGGGAAGCGCTCGCTGAACGCCACCAGGTCGGAGCCTTCCTTCATCGCCGGGGTCACACCCACCAGGCGCGGGTCGGCGGCGGCCATGTCGCACAGCCATTCGCCAAACACCCCGGAATACTTCGGCCCGCTGGCCTTTTTCGGCGCGGCGGCAGGGGCATCGAGGGGTTCGAGTTTGGTGATCGCGTGGTAACCAATCGGGTCGACTTCCGCCGGAGCGAAACCTTTGCCTTTCTTGGTGACGATATGCAGGAACTGCGGGCCCTTGAGGTCGCGCATGTTGCGCAACGTGGCGATCAGGGTGGGCAGGTCGTGGCCGTCGATAGGGCCGATGTAGTTCCAGCCCAGCTCTTCGAACAGCGTGCCGGGGACCAGCATGCCCTTGGCATATTCTTCGGTGCGACGCGCGATTTCCCACGCGCCAGGCAGACGCGACAGCACTTTCTTGCTGCCTTCGCGCATGCTGGCATAGGTGCGGCTGGAGAGGATCTTCGCCAGGTAATTGGACAGGCCACCCACGTTGCGCGAAATCGACATGTCGTTGTCGTTGAGGATCACCAACATGTTGGCGTCCACTTCCGGCGCATGGTTCAGCGCTTCGAAGGCCATGCCGGCGGTCAGCGCGCCATCACCAATCACCGCAATCGCCTTGCGCTCACTGCCTTGCAGGCGGGCGGCAATCGCCATGCCCAGCGCTGCACTGATGGAGGTGCTGGAGTGGCCGACGCCAAAGGTGTCGTACTCGCTCTCGGCACGGCGCGGGAAGGCGGCCAGGCCGTCCTTCTGGCGCAGGCTGGCCATGCGCTCGCGACGGCCGGTGAGGATTTTATGTGGATACGCCTGGTGGCCCACGTCCCACACCAGCCGGTCGTCCGGGGTGTCGAACACGTAATGCAAGGCGATGGTCAGCTCGATCACGCCCAGCCCGGCGCCAAAATGCCCACCGGTCTGGCCGACCGTGTAGAGCAATTCCAGGCGCAGCTCATCGGCCAGGGTTTCCAGCTCGGCTTCACCCAGTCGACGCAGGCCGTCCGGCGTGGCAGCACGGTCGAGCAGGGGCGTGGACGGGCGTTTGCGGGGAATCTCTTGAAACGTCGTGGGCATCAGGCGAATCGTTATAGGTATAGAAGAGGCGGCAGTTTACCTCAAGCCGTGCAAACTGCCCACGCAGAGCGCCGAACTTGGCCGATATGCGGCGCAAATGGCCGCGGCTGTCAGTGGCGACGTTCGACGATATACCGCGCCAGGTCACGCAGTGGCTCGGCCGCCGCGTCGAAAGGTCGCAGGGCTTCCAGGGCCTGGTCGCGCAGCTCGATGGCATACGCCTTGGCGGCTTGCAGCCCGAGCAACGCAGGATAAGTCGGCTTGTCCCGTGCGATATCGGCGCCTTGGCGTTTACCGAGGGTGGCGGTGTCACTTTCCACGTCGAGAATATCGTCCTGCACCTGGAAGGCCAGGCCGATCGCGCGGGAATAGGTCTGCAGGGCCGCCAAGTGCTCGGCGTCGGCGCGGCCACTGGCCAAGGCGCCTAGATGCACGGCCGCTTCAATCAGCGCTCCGGTTTTGTGGCGGTGCATGTGCTCGAGGGCTTTTTGATCCAGCTTGAGGCTGACCGAGCCCATGTCGATGGCTTGCCCGCCAACCATGCCAGCCGGGCCTGCGGCGTGGGCCAAGGCGGTGACCATGCGCAGGCGGATCTCGGCGTTGACGCTGCTCAAGCGCGGGTCCAGCAATGCGCTGAACGCCAGGCTCTGCAAGCCGTCACCGGCCAGGATCGCATAGGCTTCATCAAAGGCTTTGTGGGTCGTGGGCTGGCCGCGACGCAAATCGTCGTCGTCCATTGCCGGTAAGTCGTCATGCACCAGGGAATAGGCGTGGATCAGCTCCACCGCGCAGGCGGCACCATTGGCTTCTTCGGCAGGCGCGCCCAGGGCTTCACACGCCGCATAGGCCAGCAACGGCCGCACACGCTTGCCACCATTCATGACGCTGTAGCGCATGGCTTCATAGAGGCGAGTCATTTCCGGGCTTGGCGCAACAAACAAGGGCTCCAGCGCCGCATTCACCCGGGCTTGGCTACTGGCCTGATACGCGCTGATCATTCCGGCTGTTCCGCATCGAAAGGTTCTTCGGCCAACTCGCCGTCACGCTCGAGCAACACCTGGACCTTCTGCTCTGCCTGCGCCAGCGCGCTCTGACAGTCGCGGGTCAGGCCGATGCCTTGCTCAAACGCCGTCAACGAGTCTTCCAGCGACAACTCGCCGTTCTCCAGACGCTCGACCAAAGCTTGCAGGTCGGCGAGGGATTGTTCGAAATCGAGTGCAACTTTTTTGCGGGCCATGGCGGCAATTCCGGTAGACGGTAAACCGGCGCGACACTAGCAGACATGGGGGATTGGGGCAAATGAGTGGCGCACACACGGGGATGTGAGCCGATTGATGGGTTTATTCGGCTCACCCAATGAGCCGATTAGCGACCTTATTCGGCTCACCGAGTCTCAGCTTGCTTTCATGGCGACCGAGCACTCCCCCTGCGCCGCTTTCAATTGGGCCTCGAAGGCCAACAAACCCCGATGCATATTCTGCAATGCCACAATTTGCATGGCTAACGCTTGCTTCTTATTGGCGATGGCTTGATCAGCCTTGTCCCAAGGAAGCGCATTACCCTCGTACCCCAGCAAAATCTCCTGCAACTCCTTGAGCTTGAACCCCAGCTGTTGCGCGCACTTTATAAACATCAGCCGCTCGACACTCTGCTCGGTATAAACGCGATAACCGCCCTGACGCGCAGGCGCTGGCATCAGCCCGATCGCCTCATAGTGACGAATTGCCTTGATGGTCGTGCCGGACAACTGCGCGGCTTTGCCGATGTACATGAAAACTCCCTTTTTCAAATAGTGCGCCGGTCTGTTTCAGCCACTTGGCCCGCTGCGTCAGCGTAGAGCCCAGCACCGGCCCCAACAGCAGCGTCTTGCTCGTCGTGATGCCACAAAGCGTCAGCGTGGTACGACGCATCTGGTGGATGGCCGGCATGCGATAAACCCAGCGGTAATACCACGGCGGCGTGTCGAGGGTCACTAACAAGTGCGCGGTTCGGCCCTTTAACAGCTTGTCTGGGAATGCCTTGCCTGCGCGATATTTGAAGGCAAAGCCGGGGAGGAAAACGCGGTCGATAAAGCCCTTCATCAGAGCCGGGGCCCCGCCCCACCAAACAGGGAAAACCCACGCCAGGTGCTCGGCCCAAAGGATGTCGGCTTGGGCGTTGAGCAAGTCGGGTTCCAGCGCTTGAACCTGGGTGTAAGCATGATGAAGGATCGGGTCGAAGCTGAGATCACCCAGGCGCAGGACGCGGACTTCGTGGCCGGCCGTTTTAGCGGCGTGGATATAAGTGTGCGCGAGAGCGGAACAAAAACTATCGGCGGACGGGTGGCCGAGAATGACCAGGATGCGCTGACTCATGGTGATAGGTCCTGAAAAGGGCATTCAGGCTAGGGGTTGCCGTATAGGGGAGAGTCAAGGGCCAGCAGGACCTTTCTGTGAGGTGCGCAGGACCCTTCCTGAAGTGCTCATGAACGCTTGTGACGGTACTGTGGGCTGGCTAGCCTGCCGAAAACACCAGAGTAAAAAAGGCATGAGCGAAACTTCTATCGGGTTGATCGCGCCTCCTGAGGGCTACGGCGATTGGCTGACAGACCTCAAGGGCCGTATCCATCAGGCGCAACAGCGTGCGTCAATTGCCGTTAATCGTGAGCTGGTGCTGCTCTACTGGCAGATCGGGCACGATATTTTGATGCGTCAGCACGCTCAAGGTTGGGGTAGCAAAGTGATCGACCGCCTTGCGCAAGATCTGCGGGCGGCCTTTCCTGACATCAAGGGCTTTTCGCCGCGCAATTTGAAGTACATGCGTGCTTTTGCTGAGGCCTGGCCGGATTCGGAATTTGTGCAACAGGCTGCTGCACAATTGCCTTGGGGCCACAACGTGGTGCTGCTCGATAAGCTTCCCGGCCCCGAAACTCGTCGTTGGTACATCATTCAGGCCGTTAAACATAACTGGTCGCGCAACACACTGGTGATGCACATTGAAAACCGCCTGCTGGAGCGCAGTGGCAAGGCCGTCAGCAACTTCGAAAGCCATCTGCCCAAAGCGCAATCCGACCTGGCGCGCGAATCCCTCAAAGACCCGTACCGCTTTGATTTCCTCAGCCTGGGGCTGAATGCGCAAGAGCGCGAGATCGAAAAAGCCCTGATCAAGCACGTCACTGACTTCTTGTTGGAGTTGGGCGCAGGTTTTGCCTTCGTTGGCCGGCAAGTGCTGCTGAATGTAGGCGGCGATGAGTTCTTCATCGACCTGTTGTTCTATCACCTCAAGCTACGTTGCTATGTGGTGATAGAACTCAAGGCGGGCAAATTCAAACCCGAGCACCTGGGCAAACTGAGCTTCTATCTCGCGGCGGTGGATGCCGAGATAAAGCACCCACAGGATGGCCCGACTATCGGCCTCTTGTTGTGCAAGGGTAAAAATGAAGTGGTGGCTGAATATGCACTGCGCGATAACAACCGACCTATTGGTGTGGCGCAATATCAACTGATGGAGTCTTTGCCAGCCGAACTGCAATCGAGCTTGCCTAGCATCGAGCAAATCGAGCGAGAGTTGGCGGGGTAGGCTGGCCCTTTTCGGTGGCTGAAAAATGTAAGGAAAAATCTCACGCGTGAGCTATTGAGTCCCTTGCCGATTGCCTGTAGATTTTCTCACGCGTGAGTTTTTCACAGCGAGGTCAGTACCATGAACAGCAGCTCTCCATCGAGCCCATCAGCAGGGCCCGATACCGATTCAGCAAGCCTCAAGGGAGAGCGCTTGAAGCCGTCCGCAAAAAAGCCGTCGAGCTTTTACATGAAGCAGATGCGCGCGGGGCTGGCGGCGGCCGGTTATGTGAAACACGAGACTTGGGTGCTTCCCGAAAACCGAAGCCTGCTCAAGCAAATGGAGAAACAGCTACGCCAACCGATCCTGGCTGGCTCATTCATGTCGGAGAATTTCATGAGCGCAGGTACCAACTGGAATATCGATCGCCTCTTCAGTGCTCTTCAGGCCCTGGATGATGTGACGTCCAATGACATTACGCTTTCTCTCGTCCAAGGCTCCGAGTCCAGCATCAAGCTGGAGATGAACGACTTTGGTGGCTTGCCGATTTATATCGCGGTGGTGGGCGAGCAAATCATCGTGGATACCGTCCTGGTCGACGCTGAGTCCATCAACGACGTGCCGGCCTTCAACGACGCGGTGCTGCGCAGCCGGGAGATGTTCCCGTTGTCGTCCATCGGCATCGAGTCCATGCCGAACGGGCAGGTGGTTTACAACATGTTCGGTGCGCTCAGCTCCGACTCCAGCCTGACCAACATCGTGACCGAGGTGAAAACCCTGGTTGATAACGTGCAGCGCGCCAGCGAAGCCTTCGAACGTTTCTTCATTTAATTATTCGGGAAAATCCAATGACTCAGTCCATCTGGAGCAAATTGTTCACCGCGTTGCGTGGCGGTGCCAGCGAAGTCGGCGAATCGATCGTCGACCAACAGGCCCTGCGCATCCTTGACCAGGAAATTCGCGATGCCGACAGCGCCTTGGCCAGCGCCAAGCGTGAATTGGTAAGCATCATGGCCAAGCACAAACTGGCGGCTGATCGCGTTGGCGAGTACGACGCCAAGATCAAAGACCTGGAATCCAAGGCGATGGCCGCTATCCAGGCCAACCGTGAAGACCTCGCCCTGGAAGTGGCCGAAGCCATTTCGACCCTGACCAACGAGCGGGACGTGGAGCAAAAGCAGACCACCGAGTTCGGTGGGTACGCTGAAAGCATGCGCAAAGACATCACCAAAGCCGAGAGCCGCATCAAAAGCCTGCGCCAGCAAGTGGACATGGCCAAGGCTCGCGACAGCGTGCAAAAGGCCCAGGTCAGTGCCTCCATTGCCAGCGGCGGTGCTAACGGCAAGCTGGAAACCGCGGTCGGTACGCTCAACCGCTTGCAGGCCAAGCAGCAGCAACGTGCCGCTGAGCTGCAAGCCCAGGATGAGCTGGCTGATGCGTCAACGGGCACGGACCTGGAGCGCAAACTGCGCGATGCCGGCATCACGCCGAACGAAGGCAGTGCCAATGCGATTCTGGAGCGTTTGAAGCAAAAGTCGGCTGAGTAATAAAGGCAAGTCCAAGCAGCGCAGACCAAAGTGGGGCTTGCTCGCGAAAGCGGTGGGGCAGTCACTGTCAATGTTGACTGAGCTGGCGCCTTCGCGAGCAAGTCGAATCGTCGCACCGCCGCTCCCACAAGGGGCGGTGTTTCACTGAGCGGCATTGGGCACTTCTTTTCATGTTGAGGTCAGGATGAACGCCTTGAACGGTTTCAAGACAATCGCAGGCCTGGCCCTCTTCATGGTCGCGCTGCAACTGCTCAATGTGGCGACCGGTTACAGCCTCATGGCGTTCGGGCTGATCCCGAGAACGGTGCAGGGCCTGTTCGGTATCCTCACCTCACCGTTTTTGCATGCCTCCTTCGCCCACCTGAGCGCCAACCTGATTGCTTTTTTGGTCTTGGGCTCTTTGGTCATGATCGAAGGGGTCAGCCGGTTCATTGCCGTCAGTGCCATCGTCATTCTGCTGGGCGGCTTGTTGGTCTGGCTGTTTGGTTTTTCAGGCGTACACGTCGGCGCCAGCGGCTGGGTGTTCGGACTATGGGCCTATCTGCTGTCTCGCGCCTGGTTTCACAGAAGCTGGGGCAATTTGCTAACAGCCGCTGTCGTGGCTTTGCTGTATGGCGGACTGATCGTGGGCTTCCTTCCGCGGCAGGGCGTTTCCTTCGAAGGGCATCTGTTTGGTGCGCTCGCCGGATTTATTGCAGCCAAGGTACTTCTATCCACGCCGCGCAGCGGGTTTAATGCCGGGTGACCGCACTTGAGCATCCAGACGCCGAGGCGATGCTGTCGTCAGGATTCAAGTACCCAGGGAGCCAGGGGCCAAATGTCGATTTTCCTACTGTTACGCATGTACGCCTCGTCCCTCTTTCACCGCTTCGGTTGGGCAGGGCTGATCGTTGCCTTGGGTGTCCACCTGAGCACGGCTTACCTGGGCCTGGTGTTGCTGGGCGAACAACACCTCACTGCTCCCGCCACGTTTATCTACTTCTACCTCACCACCACACTCACCGTCGGCTATGGCGACCTCGCGCCGCAGACCTCGGCGGGACGAATTTTCGTGGCGACCTGGGTCATGCTCGGGGGCATTGCGCTGCTCACGGCCGCCATCGGCAAAACCACCAGCAGTGTTATCGATGCATGGAGAAAAGGCATGAAGGGCAAAGGTGATTTCACCGGCAAGGTCGGCCATACCGTGCTGATCGGCTGGGAGGGCGCGTCCAGCGAGCGGGTGATTGAGTTGTTGCTGCAAGACGAAACCTCGAACGACAACCTGATCGTGATCTGCGATTGCAGCCTTGAAGAAAACCCGATGCCGGGCAAAGCAGCGTTCATCCGCGGCGAGAGCCTGTCTTCCACCGCGCTGTTGCTGCGTGCCGGTGTGCCCGGTGCCGAGCGTGTGCTGGTGCGAACCCCGTCTGATGACCTGACGCTGGCCACCGTGCTGGCGGTGAACCAACTAAGCCCCGTCGGGCATGTGGTCGCCCACTTCAACGAAAGTGAAATCGCCGCACTCGCCAGCTCCTACGCCCCGCGGCTGGAATGCACGTCCAGCATGGCAATCGAAATGCTGGTGCGCGCCTCTCAGGATCCGGGCTCGTCGGTGGTGATCAATGAATTGCTGTGCGTGGGGCAGGGCGCCACCCAGTACCTGATGAAATTGCCCGATGCCTTTGAGGCAACCTTCGGCGAGCTGTACACGCAGATGAAGGAACGCCACAACGCCACCCTCATCGGCTATCGCGCCCAAGGTGTTCAGCAGGCGTCGATCAACCCGCCCAATGCCACACAGGTCAAAGGCGGCGAACTCTTCTACATCGCTTCCACCCGACTTAAGGAAATCTCCCATGGGATGGCTTAAACAGTTGATGGGGCTTGAGGCCCCAAAAGCCACTACCGACTCGAGCCCGGCCGTCAGCCCAAGCCTGCCAGCCACCGGCCCGCTGGGCCTGGCACCGGGCAAGGGGGTGATGTTCGACACCACCCTGAAATTGCTGCTCGATGAAAAAACCAACGTGGTGATCCCCGGTTCCCAGGAAATCTGGAGCAACGGCACCATCGACCTCGGCCAGTCCACCTGGCTGTCGCGCTATTACATGAACGACGAAGATTATTGGCTGCAGGTGCACACCACCGGGCAGGTCGCAGGCCAGGTCGAGTCGGTGATTCTGTTCAACTACCTCAGTTACGTCACCATCAGCAGTGAAGCAGAACTGCGCAGGCTGGCGGGCCCACAGAGCCTGATCGGGCTGCCGACTTACACCCACGACGGCGTCGAGTTCTTCCGTGAGTGGGGCAGCGAGGACGGCCAGACCGAACTGGTGGCGATGAGCGAGCAGGTCACCAGCCCAGAAGCCACCTACAGCGTCGAGCACCGTTCGATGCTATACGCCCGCGACACCGGCCTGACCGACCGTCGAGAGTTCCTGCTGTTCTCCGTCGAAGAAGATACCGAAGGCACCATCAGCCTGAGCACATCCCTGGGCATTTCGCTGTACACCACCGACCTGACTACGCTCTAAAAAAGGAAGCCGTCCATGCTAGAAGCACTCTCCATCTCCCTTAACAAAGCTGCCGTGCTCGGCTTTGTCCTCTATATCCTGGGGGCTGCGGTACTGTTCGCGCTGTTCCAGTTCATCTACACCCGCATCACTCCGCACAAGGAGTTCGAACTGATCCGTGCGGGCAACACCTCCGCAGCGGTCGCCCTGGGCGGTGCCATCGTCGGTTTCGCCATTCCGGCCAGCAACGTGATTGCCTACTCGATCAACGTTCTTGACTTCATCGTCTGGGCCGTGATCGCCGCCGTCGTCCAGCTGCTGGCGTTCCTGCTGACCAGCCTGGTACTAAAAGGCACGTCCGAGCGCATCAAGAAGGGCGAGCTGGCGGCCGGTATCTACGTGGCCGCGGTGGCCATCAGCGTCGGCATGCTGAATGCCGCGTGCATGACGCCCACCTCGAACTGATTGCCCACGGAGCTCCCGATGAAACGAAGCAAGTACGTCCAGCTGTCGCTGGCAGCGTCGGTCGCCATGGCGATATCCGGCTGTGGCCCAACGGAAAAAACCTACGACCTGCAAAAGAAGTACAACTTCCAATCGGTACAGCAATGCGCCGATGAAAAACTTCCGGTAGACGTCTGCTCGGACGCCTACATGACCGCCATGGCCGAGCATCGCCGCATAGCGCCGGTGTACGACAGCCAGGCCGACTGCGACGCCGACTTTGTTGCCGACTGGTGCCAGCAAGACTCCACCGGCAAATTCATCCCGCGCTTGGGCGGTTTCGAACTGACCGCCGAAGGCCAGGTGACCCAATCCCAGGTCGACGCTGCCAATGCGCAAGCGGCCAACGCTCAGGCCAGCGGCGGTGGCTCAGGCTTCTCTACCAGCAGCCTGCTGACCGGCCTGCTGATCGGCAACATGCTGAGCAACAACCGCAACAGCTACCGCTCGGAGCCGGTGTACCGCTATCGCGATGATCGCGGCAATTACGGCAACTCGACGCTCAACCAACGCGTGTCAAATGGCGCGACCTTTGGCCGTTCCAACCAGGCCCGGTACGGCAGCAGCAATTACACCAGCACGCTGCGCTCTTCCCCTAAGTCGAGCTCGGTTTCATCGGCCACCTCCCGGGGTGGCTTCGGCAGCAAAGCCAGCGCACGCAGCGGCTGGGGCGGCGGGTCGAGCAGCTAAGGAAACCGGCCATGAAGAAGATCCAATGCGCAGAGCGTCATGACTGGAAACATACCGCCGAGAGTCTTGGCTTCCTGTTCCATACCATCGACGACGAACCTTACTGGGACGAAAGCGCGTACTACCAGTTCACGCTCAAGCAAATCGAGCGCGACCTCGAAGACCCGACCACCGAGCTCCATGACATGTGCATGGACCTCGTCGCCCGCGTGGTCCACAGCGAAGAGCTGCTTGAACGCCTGAGCATCCCCGCGCCCTTCTACGACATGATCCGCACCTCATGGCTCGAAGGCCACCCGCACCTGTACGGGCGCATGGACTTCTCCTACAACGGCAGCGGGCCCGCCAAGCTGCTGGAGCTCAACTACGACACCCCCACCAGCCTCTACGAAGCCGCGGCATTTCAGTGGGGCTGGCTGGAACAATGCATCGAACGCGGCCTGCTGCCCAAGCACGCCGACCAGTTCAATAGCATCGACACCAAACTGCACCAGGCCTTCGCGCAACTGCAGGTCAACCAGCCGTTCTACTTCGCCTCGATGAAAGACTCGGTCGAAGACAAAGGCACCACCGACTACCTGCGTCTGGTCGCCGAAAAGGTCGGCATCGAATCCCGCCACATCGACATCGAAGACATCGGCCTGACCAGCGAAGGCCGCTTCGTCGATCTTGAAGATCGCTGGATCCCCCACCTGTTCAAACTGCATGCCTGGGAGTTCATCTTCCACGAACCCTTTGGTGCGGCGATTGCCCAGAGCGACACACAGTTCTTCGAGCCCGCGTGGAAATCCATTATTTCCAACAAAGGCATCCTGCCGCTGCTGTGGGAATTCAACAAAGGCCACCCCAACCTGCTCGCGTCCCACCTGGACACCGATCCAAGTAAAGCCGTGCCAAAAGGCTGGGTGCGCAAACCTTTCTTCTCACGGGAAGGCGCCAACATCGAACTGCAAACCGCCGACGGCCTGACTGTAAAAGAAGACGGCCCCTACACGGATGCGCCCTTCATCCTTCAAGAGTTCGCGCCGCTGCCAAAATTTGGTGACAGCTACACGCTGATCGGCTCTTGGGTAATTGGCGACCAGGCCGCCGGCATCGGTGTGCGCGAGGACAATAGCTTGATCACCAAGGACTCAAGCCGGTTTCTGCCGCACTTGATCCTGGATTAAGGAAGTTGATCGTTCCCACGCTCCGCGTGGTAACGCAGCCACTGACGCTCCGCGTCACCGCGCCCTGGTATTGACGTACCCATTCACGGCTGCAATCAAAGCTTCGCAAGAATAGTCATGCCCAGCATTCTCGTGGTTTAATATTTTTTATATAAATACCCTTATAGGGTGATATTTATCATGAAAATAAACCATCTTCTCGCTGAATGGCCGTCGGGCTCCATTGCCACCCAAGCGTGGCTGCACGAACACGGCGTTGGGCCGAGCCTCATTCAAAAGTATCAGCACACGGGTTGGGTAGAGCGTGTGGGGCATGGTGCGTGGAAACGCAGCGGCGACGATCTTGACTGGCACGGCGGCGTCTTCGCACTGCAACAAGACGCAACGGTGCAGATTTGGCCGGGTGGTGCGACGGCGTTGAGCCTGGCCGGTTACAGCCACTACCTGACCTTCGGAAAGCAGACAGTCGATCTATTCGGCGCATCAGAAGCTCTTCTGCCAGGCTGGTTTCGCAAGCACGAATGGGAGGCCCAGGTAAATTTCTACCGAGGTGCGCTCTTTGCGGGGCTGGAAGATATGGCGTTACAAGTTTTCCAAGTGCCGTACCGCCAATTTGCGCTAAAAATCTCCACCCCGGAGCGTGCGGTGCTTGAGCTTATCCATCAAAGCGACGATGAAATGCTGTTCAGCGGTGTGGCCGATGTATTGAGCGGTCTGGCCACACTCAGCCCCAAACGCCTGCAAAAACTGCTTGAAGCGTGCAACTCGATCCGCGTCAAACGTGTGTTCCTGTTGCTGGCACGTAACGCGAACCATGCGTGGTATAGGCGAATAGATCGTTCCAGCATCGACATGGGTAAGGGCAAGCGGCAAATCATCCGGGGCGGTCGACTCGATAAAGAGTTCCTCATTACCGTTCCGGAGCGTTTTGCCAATGCCACTTGATCCACGTTATGCCGCTCAGGCTTGTTTACCTGCCGTGCGATGGAAGCTGCATACCATCAGGTAGATAGCTGTTGCTAAGCGGATAGGCGCTCTGACCAAATTCAAGGCGGTGGTTGGGCAATTGCTGGCCGGGTAAGCCGTGAAATGAAAAAGCCTGCTTTTCAAAGCAGGCTTGTCATACAGCGTGGTGACTTACTTAGATTGGGCAGTCAGCGCCGCATACCCATTCATCAAATTGCGATAGTTAGGAATCCGCTGGGACAACAGATTCCCCAGCCCTTCGATGTCGTTGCGCCAGTCGCGGTGCAACTCACACGCCACCGAGAACCAGTTCATCAACTGCGCACCGGCCTGCGTCATCCGGCTCCACGCCGCTTGCTGCACGGTGGTATTGAACGTGCCCGATGCATCCGTCACCACAAACACCTCAAACCCTTCCGCCAGCGCCGACAGCGTCGGGAACGCCACACACACATCCGTTACTACACCGGCAATGATGATCTGCTTACGCCCGGTGGCCTTGATCGCTTTGACGAAATCCTCGTTGTCCCAGGCATTGATCTGACCGGGGCGAGCGATATACGGCGCGTCCGGGAACATCTCCTTCAGCTCCGGCACCAGCGGGCCGTTAGGGCCTTGCTCGAAACTGGTGGTGAGGATGGTCGGCAAGTTGAAGAACTTGGCCAGGTCAGCCAGGGCCAGCACGTTGTTCTTGAACTCGTTGGGGGAGAAGTCCTGCACCAGGGAGATCAGGCCGGTCTGGTGGTCGACCAGCAGAACAATGGCGTCGTCTTTGTTCAAGCGGTTGTAGGTTGCAGTGCTCATGGTTGAATCCTTTTTTGTTTAGGTTGGTTGGGCGTTGCGTTCAACATGGGCACAGATTAATGGGTGGGTGACGAGGGATAAATCGGGTGGGAGGCGTCTTACTGTCAACTTAAAGTGGACAATGGTTGGCGCCCGATTTCAGGCCTCCGGGTTGCTGTGCAGAACAGGAGTGAATTGCCTGATTTTGAGTAGCCAGCAGGTCCGATCCCTTTCATTTGCAGGACGTTTCCTAGAGAATCCCAACCGCTTGCGCCAGTGGAATTGGGTGACTAGGCTGCTGACCGTCACTGCTAATTCAGTGATCGGGTTTAGTCGCCCGGATTCGATTGGCGCATAAGCAACTCGTGAGTCAGGCACCCCATCGCCTGCATCTTATGGTGGCTGTGCGCAGGGCACCTTCGGGTGCGCCGGGTTCCAATCGACCGGTCGACTAACCTGCGTACAGCTGCCACCTTTCGTTTAGTCGCGTAAATGGCAGCTTCAAATTATCGATTGGAGTTTTGCTATGGATAACGTTGTTTCAGATTTGCCGTCGTCAGGCGCAACCAACCCATTCAAGGTCAATGAAGAACTGAGCTTCGAGGATGCCTGGGTGCAGGTGGCTGAGCTGCTGCATTGTGCGCTGGCTACGTCACAGGTGATCGGCGATTCAGTGGCTGCGCCGCAGCGAGCGGTGATGCATTTGGTGGAGATGGCGAAAATGGTTGCGGATCGGGCGGTGGAGTGTTCGCAGCCCAGGTGAGGTGACATTGGCATTGGGTCAGCAAGGTGCTGATTCAATGCTGCACTGGCTGCCTGCTCATTTACCGCATTCATGTCGCTATCTGGCATCTTTTGCGACACGTTTTACCTTCATGTCGTTATTGGCGACATATCAACACATCCCCTTATCATTTGAGCAGCGGCCTGTTGCCCAACTTCGCTTGTCGCCAGCACGGCGCGCGACGGTGTATTGCCTGTTCAGCAGATATTAAAAAGCCGGCTTGTGGCCGGTGTTCTTATTAAATATGTTGTTGATTTTAAAATACTTTATTTTTGCTTGTCGTATTGACCCACACTTTGACCCACACTGATGCGAGTTGCTGCCCTGGGAGGCTGATCTCAGATGTTCCTAGGGCTCATCATTTCATGCTTCGCTAGGACGGCCCTGATTGCCTCCTGGATCTCGCGCATTCGCTTCTCGGCAATCCTGTTAGCTTCTGACTCCTGCTCAGCCGAAAGTTCGGGGGTCTGTTCGTTGAGGTATACCTGCCAGCCAGCCAGTCGTCTCAGGCTGGCGTCCAGGTGCTTGGTGGTCACCTCGAGCCTGATCTTGTTCAGCTCCTGCGCAAGCTTGCTTGAGTTGCGGGTGATTGTTTTCTCCAGGGCCTCGCGTCGCTTTCCCTCTTTCTGATCTTGGCTCGACTGCAGGGCGCCTGCGATCAGGCTTTCTATGATCGCTGTTTCGGTGGTGTCAGCATTTTTTGCAAGGATTTTTAGCTTGTCCTTGGTGTTGAGAGGCAGGGTGAAAGAGCACGTTTTTCGCCCGCCTTCCGCCAGTCTATAGCGCCGCTGTCTGATGGAGTTTCTCATCCGTTCAATGAGCTTTACGCCTGCTGCATATTTTTCTAGCTCATGGATCGACTCGGCGAGCGAGTGGTAAAGCATGGGGGGTGTCGGGCTGGGCTTGGCCTTAAGCCCTTCAGGCCATCGCTTCGACAGGTAGCTCGCTGCCCACTCCGCCTCTTTGCGATCGAGTTCATTTAGCCAGCTTGGCGCATTTTCAGTCTCAGCCATCCCCTCTTACCCCTCCCGTTTAGCGGTGCCGGTGCGCCGCACTCGTTCGATTTTTGACGATCGTTAACAGTGAGATTAACAGATCTGTTAATTGGCATACGTCATGCGTGTTTAATGGTAAGGTTAACTCATTCATTACAGGATGTGTTAATCGTCCTGTTACATGAATTATGGTTTGTGGGAAAATAGGGTATAAAGTCTGATCTAATTTGATCATGAAATTTTAGGTTAAGAGCTATGATAGCCTTCTTGAAGATTGATGTTGAGGCTGAATCAAGATTCTTCCTGCAAGCATTTCTATGCATGAATGACTTGAGTCTGGAGGCCCCTTACAAGATCAAGTCGGTAGCGAAGCAGCTCTGCTTGACGGAGAGATTTGTCCGGGACGCATCGCAAGAGTTGGTCAGGGCTAGGCTTCTGAGGGAAAGCAAGCAGGAAGGCGGGGTTGGGCGTCCTGGTGTTGGATACGTTGCCTCGGAGCGCTTGCTTAGAGTGCTCGCCGAAGTAGGCAGAGAATTCACCCACCAAGAGCTAATGCTTCGCCTTTTTCTTGAGCCGGACATTTACGCAGTTGGAGAGGGTGAAACGTCGGCATCGACAGATCAGGAGGAAAAGTCATCCCGCTCCGCTACCCGCAAAGACGGTCGACCTGCTGCCCCTGGTGCCAAGGGGCGGCTGGGGGCTGCCTCCCGGATGTTATTGGCCGCTCTTCTCAGCGAGGCTGACGAGTGCGGTGTCGTGACTGGGCTTGGAGGGCCGAGGCTCAGGGCCATGACTGGACTCGACTCCTTATCGATCAAGCATCAATTGAAGCGTCTTTTGAGCTTGGGGTTCGTTCGTAGCTATGTGCCGGGGCTGTCGAATGGGGTTTTCGTTGGCTCAAAGGTCACGAGCATTTACTACCTGAACCTTGATCACCCACAGCTCCGTGTGAAGCAGAGGCAGCGGGGATTGGTGGTGTACGCAACTCAGGGGCCGAACAAGTACGACATGCTTGAATCGGCAATGCCTACGACAGAGGCACTAAAAGTATTGGGGCCTAGAGCTTTGGATATGCTCTATCACAAGCTGGCAAGCCATACATCCCACCTGCTGACGGCTATTTGGGCGGCCCCTGAGTACGAGCTTGTTGACGTTAAAGCGGCAGTTCTTGAAAGGATTGCTGGTGAGCTGGGTGGGCCACTGACTGTTGGTGCTGATCGGGGTGTGCCTGGCCCATGGGATGGCTTGATGGAAAGCTTCCATGCTGAAGCGTGTAGATGGGCCGAGAGCATCTACAAAGGGCTGCGCCGAATGAAAGTGTGGCAAGGATACAGGCCCCAGCTGGTTAGACTCATCCCTGCTCCAGTCAGAAGCGATGGCTGGAGCATTGTGTCGCTGGTTGTCTATCCAGCCCCCAGAGCCAGCAATACATGTCTTTGGGTATGGGACGTGCGCGGAGGGAGGCTTGACTCGTATGTGCGAGAGGATGCATTGGACCTGGCGCTGCGCTATGAGGTGGCGCTTTTGACCAAGGCACCCTAGGCGAGCTACAGGCCGGTCATTTTTTACCGCCACCGCAGATCCTCTGAGCCATACAGAGGAGCCTGCTCATGCGAATCATGCGATTGAAAGAGGTAATCGATACAACTGGCCTGTCTCGGTCGACCCTGTACAAGTACATCGGGGAAGGCAGGTTCGTTTCCCCGGTCTCGCTAGGCGATAGATCAATTGGATTTGTCGAAAGCGAGGTCTTTGATTGGATTCTGGCCAGGATCGAAGAGCGTGACCTGGCGGAGGAGGCTGCAATGCGTTCCACCAGCCGCCTAAGTGTAGCCAAGTAGAGCCGATCATAAACGCCATGACTCGCTAAGGCTGGTCATGGCGTTTATGCCGTTGGGGGGCAAAGTTCTCAGCTAACTCTCCCAACGTTAAGCGCGGCGAATCTCTCGGCTGGCCGAGCAATGTTGCTCCCATTGCTCGGCCAGCCTGGGGTGGCCGCTGGGGCTTGGATCGGGATCTAGTTATATAGCTCTGGACTATCAATTTATAACCACGCAATAGCCTGAGCTCTAATGGCAGCACGAACTCTAACACCCTGCCTATGGGTTAGGTCATCGGTGAAAAAATACACATCACGTACCTGATATGCCAAAAACTAATCAGGTACACAACCATGACCAAACGAAACACCCACACCAGTCCATCCCGGTCCGATACCTCTATCCGGATTGAGCGTCTCATCAACGCCATCCAGCGTTCAGATAGCCAAGCCTACCGAATCAGATACTCGAAGCATGGTGATGAACTGGTCAGTGAAACCAGGCTGTCAAAGTACTTCGATGGGATCGAGCAGATGATCGCGCTGTTCGAGGGAGATGTGGAGTACCAATCCAGCTGGCACTTGAGCCTCTTTCAGCAAGCCTGCCAGACCATTGGGGTTGAGCTCAGCCCATGTGGCATTACCTGCTTGAGCGAGGACGGAACACGCTACCTGAGCACCAGCGAGACACTGAACGAACTGACCAAGTGCATCCGTACTCTCCGCACCCAAAAGAGGTTCATGCGTCGGGACGCTGACCAGCGCTACCTGGCTATTCAGCAGGAGATCGAGATCGGTAGCTACGTGGATGCCGTGCTTGATCGCTATGCCCGTACCTGCGTGGTCAGGGTTGATCTGTATTACCGGACAGAGGTCCAAGCGAGGTTGCGTGTGGAGCGCGTATTCGACGACCTGAATCGGTTGATTGCTGAGCGTGAGCGTAACCTGATTTTTGACCATGAAACCGGCTACATCTGCAGCGTTGAGCAAGGCGAGGATCGGGGCTATCACATCCATGCTGCGTTCTTCTTCAACGGTGCTGAAGTGAATGCCGACATCTACAAGGCCCAGCGGATCGGTGAGCTGTGGGAGCGCATTACCCGTGGTCAGGGCTGCTTCAACAACTGCAACCTCGAAAAGGATAAATACCAAGACAGGCTTGGCATTGGCCTGATCCACCGGCGAGACCTGAACGCGCGGGGTAACGTGCATTACGCCATGCGTTACCTGGTCAAGAATGATCAACACCTGCGACTCAAGCCGGTTGGTGCTCGTTGCTTGCGTAAGGGGCAGGCAAAGAAAGGCTTGCGGGGCGACTAATCGGTTCGCTCCCCTGGCGACCATATTGATCACGCAGGTTGGGTCGGTAGTTCAAGCTCGCGCTGGTGATCTGGTGGGTTGCCAGCGTGCTGGACGCTAGCGCGGTGCCTGTGGAGTCCTGGTCGGCCGATGGTTTAGGCTCTGTCCAGGAATCTAAGGCTGCTGTGAGTGCTGTGGGATGACAGAGAAAGGAGAACGATGCCGGCAGCATTACCAGTCGGTGTATGAAAGGAATCAGCCTGCACTCGGCAAAGGCCGTGCTCTTGATGAATCTTTGCATCATTTCTTGGATCAGCGGCCTGCAGGTAAAAACCTCTCTGCACTTGACCGCGCGACTGGCCTGGCTTCAGCACCGTTTTGGCATGATGCGGAGGCGGTCACTCGCTCCGAGCTGGCAAGCCTTGCTCTCAGTCGGGTGCTGCTCTTCGACAATGCAGTCAGTGTCGACCTACTGCTGGAGCTGGCCAGCCATGCCCCAGACACCCTCAGATGGGCAATCCGCTACTCGAAGCTGTTTGAGCGTACTGCTTCGCCGCTATGGCTTGCGCTTCGTGCAGCGCTCGTGGGGGGAGAGTGGCAGATATTCTTCGGTGTCTGTGACCGTTTGCTGGATCAGCTCAAGCCCTTTGATGAGCTGATTGGCAACGCTGAAAAACAGCTTGGGCACTTATCCCTGCTGGAATTGTTTTCCTACCTCAGCGTGCTGGCCTATCAGGCGTTTTCTGAAGACGCTTCCGATGATCGTTCCGGTCAGCAGTGGAAGCTCTACAACCGCATTATCCTGAGGAAACTCCAGGCTTGCCCGGAGGAAGATTTTCGCCTGAACGAGTCACGGCTCGGGCAGTCGCTGAAGCGCCACCTGTCACCGATTATTTTCCCCGAATCGTCCACCGCTGATGCAGCTAGATGTCGTGAAAACCTCGAATGGCTGGCTGTTCTGATTGCGGCAACCCAAGAGCGGATCGACTACGAGGGTTCGATTGACTGGTTCTGCTTCGGTCCGGAGTGCAATTACCAGCTAAAACCGGGTGTCGAAGGAGCGGCAAACACCGTTGTGGGATGGACCTTAATGCTCTGCAAGGAGGGGTTCGGAATATCTTCCCAATTTCGTACCGTTCAACCGAAGATTTCGTCCAGATCCACCTCCTGTTCTTCCCCTATCGAAAGATCCAGCGTGTTCTCGATGTGATTCAGGTGCTCTATCACGAGCCTGACCGCCTCCTCAGTTTCGCCTGACTTGATAGCGTTCACGATCTCAAGATGCTCATGGTTTGGGCATGCCGGCACATTGGGCGCGTCGTACAACAGGATAATCAGACAGGTCAGCGAAGACAGCTCTCGCATAAGTTTCAAAAGTGGGGGACTGCCGACCATTTCTGCGATCCGTAGGTGGAACTCTCCAGACAAGCGAATAACCGCGCGCTTGTCATTGTTTTCCCGAGCAGCGCGCTCTAGGGCCACATGGTCATAGAGTTGAGTGATCTGGTTTTCACCCGCGTGCGCTACGAGCGTCCGAATTAGCGCCGGCTCCAGAATCCTGCGTGCGTTAAATATATGCCGAGCTTCCTCTACAGACGGACTGGCTACGAACGCGCCACGGTTGGGAATCGTGGTGACAACACCTTCATGTGCGAGCCGGGCGAGCACTTCGCGAATGCGGGTGCGGTTGACCTCAAATACGCTGGCAAGCTTCTCCTCCACAAGCTTGGTACCAGGGATGAGCCGGTGTTCCATCACCGCATTCAGGATGCGCTCATAAATGGCGTCGCGTTTCTCGGCTGTTCCAAGAATCTGGCCAGTAGTGCGGGCTTTGCGAGGACGTGCTGTGGGTGAGTCGTCGATGAGCATGGGTGCCGTCTGCATGGTTTGTTACCAAAGAATTAGCGATTGTCACAGAATTACCCGGGATTGTTCAAATGTGCACCTCGAATGACCACGAATCATGGGTGCGCACCGAGAGTGAGCAAGAACTCGGCCAGGGTTGGTTGGTGCTTGACTGGCTGTTGGCTTACCCCGTTGCACATCGTGAAGTTCCTGATTTCGGGGCCTGTAAGACTATTGTCATTGACGTTCAAACCGGGAGCGAAGTTTTGTCACACCGATGGCACAGGGATTGCTATGTGATTGTCACAATTTCAAATTGTTTAGCAACAATCTTGGGGCTGCATGTCAGCTATCGATTCTCTCACTGCCCAAGCCATAGACAGCCATTCTAGAGCGGGGGAGGTGAGCCATAAGTTTATTGGCATCACGTCTTCGTATTTGAGAAGGGCTTACTCAATCACCTCCAACCAAGAATCCTATCCTATGAATACGAAAATAATGCGGTTCCTTCTGAGGCCCGCTGCGCAGGCGCTGGCAGTCGTTTCGCTACTTGGTGGGGCTGTTGCTCCGAATGCATTTGCCCAGAATGCGAGCGCCATCCTGGTGGTTGCAGGCCCTCGCACGCCTGAGTCGCTCGATCAGGAATATCCGCCGACCGAAGCCACCCACGAAGCCAAGCGCAACATCTACGAGCGCCTGCTGGCCTACGACACCAAGGTCGTCGACGGTGTGCAGGTGGAAAACTTCGACAAGCTGGTGGGGGCGCTGGCTGAAAGCTGGACGGTGGCAGACGACAAAACCTCGATCACCTTTCATTTGCGCAGTGGCGTCAAGAGCGCAGCGGGCAACACCCTGTCCGCCGACGATGTGATGTGGTCGTTCGAAAGGGGCTGGAACAAGAACGCGAATTTCCGCTGGTACATGAGCCAGATCCTCGGCATCAAATCCTTTGAAGAAGCGTTCAAGAAGCAGGATGAAATGACCGTCACGGTCACCTTGCCCAAGACCTCTCCGCTGATCGAGCGAATCTGGGTCAACAATGACCTCGGCATTCTGGACGCCACTGCTGCCCGCAAGAACGTCACCAGTGACGACCCTTACGCATCCAGTTGGCTGGCCACTCACTCGGCCTCGTTCGCGCCCTATCAGGTGACGAAATTCCAGTCAGGCCAGGAGGTGGTGTACGAAGCCAACCCGAATTATTACCGGGGCGTGCCGCGTCTTTCGAAAATCATATTCCGCGAAATGCCGACATCGGCCAACCGCCTGGCAGCACTGCAAGCTGGGGCCGTGGATGTAGCCGAATGGCTTTCGCCACGTGAGCTGGCGATGCTGGAGAAGAATCCTCAGCTGAAGATTTGGCAGGTGTTTGGCAACTACATTCACCGCGTTGAAATGAACAACACCACACCTCCGTTCGATAACCCCAAGGTTCGCCAGGCGTTGAATTATCTGGTGCCGCGCGAAGATATTCTGAAGGCGGTGTATTACGGCAAGGCACGGGCAACCAAGAGCCCGATCTCTGAAATCTATCCGTCCTATACCGATGAATATTTCACGTACACCCAGGATGTGGAGAAGGCCAAGGCACTGTTGAAAGAGGCGGGCCAGGAATCGGGCTTCAAAACCCAGCTTGGCTACCGTACCGGTGATCAGATCGAGGAAGAGATTGCCGTCATCCTCAAGACCGCGTTCGCCCGCGCCAACGTTGACGTGGAACTGGTGAAGTTGCCCGCCTCGACGCTGGTGGAGAAGTACTCCAAGGGCACGATCCCCATGTATTTCTTCCGCGACATGGCCATTGTCCCCGATGCGGCTTATGTGGCGAATCTCTGGCTTAACAGCGCCTCACTTATCAACTACCCGAAATTCAACAATGCCGAAGTCGACAAGCTGATCAACGACGCGTTGTCGAGCACGGACGAGGCGGCGAGGGATGCTGGCATGAAGCGCGTCCAGCAAATTGTTGTGGACGAGGCGCCTTGGGTGTTTTTGATGAATCCAGGCTACCAACTGGCCACCCGCGCCAATGTCGCTGGTTTCAGTTGGTACACGCCCAACAGCAACAGTTGGTACGACCTCTACAAGAAATAAGTAGAGCCAGCAGCGGGGTGGTGCTTTGCCCCGCTAGCTGCGCAAGACTACTTGCAAGGAAACCAGTATGAGACTTAGCAATTCATTGCGGTCGCTGCCTCGCCCACTACGTATCGTACTGGCCAGGCTGACTATTCTTGTTCCGCAGATGTTTGGCGTGCTGCTTGCCACGTTTCTGCTGATTCGTTTACTGCCTGGTGACCCGGCCCTGCTGATGCTAGGCAATATGGCCACGCCCGAGCAGATTCTGAGCCTGCGCGAGCGGCTGGGCCTCAACGGCAGCATCTGGTCGCAGTTCACGAGCTACCTTTCAACGGTCGTTCACGGTGACCTGGGAACGTCGATGTTCACCTCCAACCCTGTGGCCGTTGATTTGCTCGACCGGGTGCCGGCAACGCTCGAGCTGATTACCTACGCAATGATTCTGACGATCATGGTGAGCGTGGTGCTTGCGGTTGTTGCAGTGACCAAGCCCAACGGAATGATCAATCGGTTCAGCAAGGTCTACGGCCTGGCGGCGGGCGCGGTGCCTGACTTCTGGGTGGGTCTGCTGCTCATCTACTTTCTGTTCAATGTCGCCGGCATTGCTCCCGCACCGTTCGGCAGGCTGGACCCGATACTCACTGCGCCGCCAGCCGTTACCGGGTTTCTGACCATAGACACGTTGCTTGCCGGTGATACCGCCGCATTCGCCTCGGCTGTCGGCCGCCTGTGGTTGCCGGTGCTTACGCTGACCATCGTCAACGCCGGCGCGTTGATGAAGATGACCCAGATTGTTTTCGCCGATAACTACCGCAGCGAGTTCATTCGTCATGCACGGGCGAGCGGTCTTTCTGAATGGCAGTTGGTTCGGATCGCGATGCGCAACAGCCTGCCACCGATCATCACCATGGTCGGTTTTCTCTTCGGTTTTCTGCTGGGCGCGGCGGTTCTGGTTGAAACGATTTTCGCCTGGGGCGGCCTCGGCCAGTACGCGGTATCCGCTGTCATGAACAGCGATTACCCCGCGTTACAGGGATTTGTGCTGGTCGCTGCCGCTTTCATTCTCATCGTTTACACCGTCGTAGATGTTCTGTACGGCATTGCTGATCCGAGGATTGAAGTATGAGACCGCTATCTGCACAGCGTAGCGTTGCCGGCAAGGCAACCTTGATCATCGGCCTGGTGCTGCTGGCTATTCAGTTTGTGGCGATCATCTTTGCGCCATGGATTGCCCCTTACTCGCCGGAAACCGCTGATCCGATAAATGCACTGCAAGAGCCATCGTTGATTCATTTTTTCGGCACCGATGTGTCCGGCATGGACATTTTTTCCCGTGTCATTTTCGCGACCCGAATCAACCTTCTGATCAGCGTGACCGCCGTGGCCATCGCCTTTGTCATTGGCGTTCCACTCGGGCTCGCCATTGGCTACTACAAAGGCTGGGGCAGCTCCCTGGCGATGCGTTTTTTTGACTTTATCCAGTCATTTCCTGTGTTTGTGCTGGGCATGGTGCTGGTGTCCGTCATGGGCCAGGAAATATGGAACGTTGCCATTGTGCTGGCCGTACTTTTCACACCGGTCTTCGCCCGGCTGATCCGGGCTGAAGTCTTGTCGCTGCGTGATCGTCCGTTTATTGCCGCGGCCAGATGCAGTGGTGCCACGGACAGCGCAATCATGTTCCAGCACATCCTGCCAAATGCGTTGACGCCTGCCATCGTGCAGATATCCATCAGCATCGGCATGGCCATTCTGCTGACGGCGGGCCTGTCCTTCGTCGGTGCCGGCGTGCGCATGCCTACTCCGGAATGGGGTCTGATGGTCAGCAACGGCGCGCAGCAAATGATCCTGGGTATCTGGTGGGTCGCGCTGTTTCCAGGGCTCGCCATCGTTTTTTCAGTACTGACGTTTGCGCTTCTCGGAGACGCGGCCAAGCAACTGTTCGACCCGCAGACAAGGAGCTCCTCATGACAAACACCAACGAACCCTTACTTGAGGTACGCAACATCAGCGTCGGGTTTTCGGACCGATCAATGCCGCCTGCCTTACAGGAAGTGAGTTTCTCGCTGAAGAAGGGGGAGATTCTCGGCATTGTTGGTGAGACAGGTGCAGGAAAGTCGCTTCTTGCGCGCGCCATTATCGACATGCTGCCAGGCGACGGATGCATTGTTGACGGCGAGATACGGGTCAACGGGCACGCGATTTCCACGATGACACCGCAGCAAAGACGCGGCTATCGAGGCGGCGAGGTTGCGCTGATCGGAACCAACGCTAAATCGTTGCTGGACCCGGTAGTGAAGGTGGGCGAGCAAATCGCCAGAGTTCTTCGGGCCCATCGAGGAATCAACAAAAAAGACGCATGGCAGGAGTCAATTCGCCTGTTTGAGCAAGTCGGAATTGTGAACCCTGAGAAAAGGGCGCACGCCTACCCGCATGAGCTTTCCGGTGGTATGGCGCAGCGGGTGGTAATCGCCATGGCGTTGATCGCACAACCGAAAATTCTGCTCGCCGATGATGCGACCCTGGGGCTTGATGCAACGATCCAACTGCAGGTGCTGGACCTGCTAGTGGAAAAAGGGCGTGAGCTTGGGCTGGCGGTTGTTCTGATTACCCATGACCTCGGCATGGTGGCCAGCTACTGCGATCGGGTCGGCATCATGAAAGCCGGGCGTTTGGTGGAGCTCACCACCATCCGCTCTTTTCTTAACGATGGTCCTCAGCATCCCTATAGCCGGGAGTTGCTGGAGGCAGCCCGTGTACGTCCGTTGCCGATGGATGGCCAGCCGGCACAACCCGGCGCCGAGGCTGCACCGCTGCTAGAGGTCACGAACCTGGTGAAGTTGTTCCATGTGGAGGGCTCCACTGAGCCGGTTCGCGCGGTAGACCATGTGTCGCTGACCATCCGCAAAGGGGAGACCTTGGCCCTGGTTGGGGAAAGCGGATCCGGCAAAACCACGACCGGCCAATGCCTGGTTCGTTTACTGCAATCGGACTCGGGCTCGATCCGGTTCGATGGCCAGGAAACACTGACCCTCTCTGATAAGCAGTTCAGAAACGTGCGCCGGCGGATGCAGATGGTGTTCCAGGAGCCTTATGTGGCGCTTAACCCCAGGTGGCGGGTGCGCGATCTCGTTGCCGAGCCTCTCAAGTTGGGCGCACCGCTGACCCGCGCGGCCAAACAGGCGCGGGTTTTGGAGTTGCTCGATCTGGTTGGCATATCCAGGGCCAAGGCAGATGTTTACCCCCATGAGCTGACGGCCGGCGAGCAGAAGCGCGTAGGCGTGGCCAGGGCCTTGGCGGTCAATCCTGATTTTGTGATTTTCGATGAGCCGACAACGGCACTCGACATCCGGGTTCGAGCGCAGATCATCGACCTTGTGCGGGATTTGCAAAAGCGTATGGGGCTGTCGGCGCTGTTCATTACCCATGATTTGAACTCAGTCCGGTCATTGGCGCATTACGTTGCCGTGATGCGCCACGGCAAGATCATCGAGCAAGGCCCGACGGAGGAGATTTTTGCCAATCCGAAGGAGGCCTATACCCGCAAGCTGCTCGAGGCCGAACTGCCTATCGAGGTCCGAGAAGAGGCGCCAATGCGCGCCCCACAGGCGGAGCTGCGCGCATGAGTTTCGATCAATCGATAAGCAAACCGGTATTGGTCACCGGAGCGGCAGGGTTGGTAGGTCGCCAGGTGGTGCGTCGTCTGGTCGAGCAGGGCCGACCGGTGCTGGCACTGGATCGGCTCGCCTCGGTCACCCAGGAGGGGGTCAAGATCACAGCGTGCGACCTTGGCGATATCCATCGCCTGCATGCCATCGCTCTGGATGGAGTCGATTCCATCATTCATTGCGGTGCGTTTTCCGGGCCAATGGTGGCGCGTGATGCGCCGTATTCGATGGTGCAAGTGAACATTGTCGGTACCGCCAACGTACTTGAGTTGGCGCGTGTTCACGCTGTTCGGCGCTTTGTGTATTGCTCCTCGACCAGTGCTTATGGGGTGGTCGAGTCGGGTCCCGCTTACGAAGACGTTTTACTCAAGCCAGGCAGCCTCTACGGTGCCAGCAAGGTTTCTTCCGAGTACATCACCACGGCCTACGCCGAACAGTATGGGCTGTCTGCGGCGAGTGTTCGACTGTCCTGGGTCTACGGCCCGGGGAGAACCACTGACTGTGTGATTCGTAAGATGATTGAAGATGCCTTGGCCAGGCGCGCCACCCGAATGTCTTTCGGAGCGGACTTCCCCAGGCAATTCATTCACGTTGAAGACGCCGTTCAGGGCTTGCTTTGTGCGCTGGATGCCCCCGTGCTGCCACGCACCACCTACAACGTCACCGGCGACACCCGTGTAACGCTTGAAGAGATCGCGCAGGTCGTGCGCACTATCTTTCCCGGTGCCGATATCGCCCTTGAGCCGGGCGCGGATCCTGTCGATGAATTCCAGCAGAAATTCAGTATTGATGCGGCGCGCCGTGACCTGGGTTACGTGCCAAAAATATCCCTTGATGACGGCATTCAAGCGTACGCGCGCTGGCTGGAATCGACTCACCTTCCTCATAGTTTCGAGGTGCAGAAAGCATGAGTGATCTTCAACGAGATTTTGTCGGCTATGGCCGTAATCCTCCTGATCCTAAATGGCCCGGGGGCGCCCGACTCGCACTGAATTTCGTCATGAACTATGAGGAAGGCTCGGAGCCGTCCATTCAGGACGGCGAGGACAGTAGCGAAACGTGGTTCACCGAAAGCAGCGGCCTCAATACCGGTGTAAAGGGCCGGGATCTGGCCGCTGAAGGGCTATTCGAATATGGCAGCCGAGTGGGTTTCTGGCGGGTGATGCGCCTGTTCCAGGAGCGTTCCCTGCCAGCGACCATCTATGGCTGCGCGCTCGCCCTGGAGCGTAATCCGGATGCCTGTGAAGCCATCCGCGAATCGGGCTTCGATGTGTGCTCCCACGGCTGGCGGTGGATCCAGCACTACCAGCTCAGCGAGGAACAGGAGCGCGAGCACATCCGTAAAGCGGTGGAATCCCTTGAGCGTACAACGGGCGTTCGGCCCCAGGGTTGGTATTGCCGCTACTCCCCGAGCGTCAACACCCGTCGGCTGCTGGTCGAGGAGGGCGGGTTCACCTACGACTCGGATTACTACGGGGACGAGTTACCGTTCTGGACCCAGGTAAGCGGCAAACCTCACCTGATCATCCCGTATTCGTTAACCAACAACGACGGACAGTTCGCGGCTGGCGTCAGTACCGGAAGCCAATGGTTCAGCTTCCTCAAAGATGCGTTCGACATGCTCTACAAGGAAGGAGAAACCCAACCCAAGATGATGTCGGTCGGTCTGCACCTGCGCTTGGTGGGGCATCCGGCCCGGGCAGCTGCATTGGAGCGATTCCTCGATTACGTTTTGAGTTTCCCTGACGTATGGATCACTCGACGCATCGATATTGCCAACCACTGGCAGAGCGTCCATCCCGCTCGAACACTGGGAGTCGGTCATGAGTAACGTGTTTGATCTTTCGGGCCGCAAGGCTGTTATCACCGGCGCAAGCAGGGGAATCGGTGCGGCGATTGCGCAATTGTTTCTGGAGCATGGTGCAGAAGTTGCCATTTGCCATGTGGCAGATCATCAGAATGCCGAGGCGTTCCAGAATCGCGTGCGCTCGCGAGGCCTTGAACTACACGCCAGCGAATGCGACGTCTCTGATCCAGCGGCGGTAAACCGTTTCTGCACCTGGGCGCAGGAGCGTTTGGGGCAGGTCGACATCGTGGTCAATTCGGCCGGTGTGGGTGGCGGCGACCGTCCATTTGCCATGACCGATGATCAGGATTGGGATCGTATCATCGGGATAAATCTGCGCGGGACGATGCTGGTCACTCGCGCCTTTTTCGCCGGGATGCTCGAACGCCAGTATGGCCGCGTCATCAACGTTGCTTCACAACTGGCATACAAGGGCGCGCCAGGGCTGGCGCATTACTGTGCGGCGAAGGCCGGGGTGGTGGGGTTTACCCGAGCACTGGCTTATGAGGGTGCGCCACACAATGTGATGGTCAACGCGATTGCGCCGGGGCCGGTCGATACCGACTTGTTGCGCAATCACAGCGCGCAATGGCTTGAGGCCAAGAAAGCACAGTTGCCGGTGGGGCGCTTCGGCCAGGTAGATGAAATCGCACCTACCGCTTTGCTCCTGGCTTCGAGCGCTGGCGCATTTTATGCCGGGCAAACACTGTCCCCCAATGGCGGCGATGTAATGCTCTGACTACGTAATGCGCGCGCGAGGCATGGCATTCGAGCGACGCAATGTGAACCCGTGATTCCAGATACCACCCGTAGGTTCGAACGCTTCGAGCAGCCGGGCGTGGCTTGCTACGCCCGGAATAACGGTGGCTGGCTCCTGCTTGAAAGAGGTTGATATGCAAATTCTGGACACTGTTATCCGTAATGCCCGCGTGGTTACAGCCGCTGACATTTTTACCTGCGACATCGGCATTCGTGATGGACAAATTGTTTCACTGGCGACTGACTTGCCCACTGGATTGAAAGAGATTGACGCGGCGGGGCGGCACGTTACGCCGGGGGGCGTCGATAGCCATGTGCACCTGGATCAGCCGACCGGCGACGGTTCTGTCATGGCGGACGACTTCTACAGTGGCACCGTATCTGCCGCCTGCGGTGGCACTACCACGGTCATTCCCTTTGCCAGCCAGCAGAAAGGCGAGAGTTTGCGTGCCGCTGTCGAGGACTACCATCGGCGAGTTGGCGACAAGCCGGTGATCGATTACGCATTCCACCTTATCGTGACTGACCCCACGCCTGATGTGCTGCAACGGGAGTTGCCCGCTCTGATTGCCGAGGGCTATACCTCGTTCAAGATCTACATGACCTACGACGCGTTGAAGCTCGGTGACCGGGAAATTCTCGAGACGCTGTCGGTGGCACGTCGGGAAGGAGCCATGGTGATGTTGCATGCCGAGAACAGCGATTGCATCGCCTGGCTTACCGAGCGCCTGCTGGCTGCAGGCCTGGACGCGCCCCGTTATCACGCCACCTCCCGGCCCATGCTGGTTGAGCGTGAGGCCACGCATCGAGCGATTGCATTGGCCGAGTTGGTGGATGTGCCAATTCTGATCGTCCATGTGTCTGGTCGTGACGCAGTCGAGCAGATTCGCTGGGCGCAGAGCAAAGGCCTGAAGGTCTACGCCGAGACCTGTCCTCAGTATCTGTTCCTGACGGCGGCTTCGCTCGGATGCGACGACAGCTTTGAAGGCGCGAAATGCATCTGCAGCCCACCACCGCGCGATCCTGCCAACCAGCAGGTCATCTGGGACGGCCTGGAAAATGGTTCATTCGAGGTGTTTTCATCGGACCATGCGCCGTTCCGGTACGAAGGCCACGACGGTAAAAAAGCCCATGGTGAAAGCCCGACGTTTGAACAAGTCGCCAATGGTATTCCTGGGATCGAAACGCGAATGGCGCTTCTCTGGTCCGAAGGTGTTCGCAAAGGCCGGATTACCCCGCAGAGTTTCGTCGCACTCACATCCACCAATGCCGCAAAAATGTATGGTTTGTACCCACGCAAAGGCAGCGTCGCAATTGGCGCCGATGCTGACCTGGTCATCTGGAACGAAGGTGAGCCAGTACGCATTACCAACGAAATGCTGCACCACAATGTGGATTACACCCCCTATGAAGGTATGCAGTTGAGTGCATGGCCGGCCATAACGCTGGCACGAGGAGAGGTCGTTTGGGACGGCGAACCAAGAGGCGCCGCGGGCCGCGGGAAGTTTTTACCGTGCCAGAAGCCTGCTCCCGCTCAAACTCGTCGTCGCCCGCATGAACTGCCGCTATGAACGGCGCGACCCAGGTAGCGGCGGCATTGGTCCAAGCATGGCGACAGCGGCGTAATGTGCCATATGACGGGCTTGGTTTGCTGACTGAAGCCGATGCTTACCAGGTTCAGGAACTTGTCGCCGCCGAGCTTGGCTGGTTCGGTGACTCGTCGGAGACTGCGTGGAAGCTTGGCGGCAGCCCTGGAAGGCTGGTCAGCACTGCGCGCGTGCCGAGCCACTCCATTCATTTATCGGGTTGGGCGGTCCCTGAGGGCTATTGCAGCCGTTTCGGCATCGAAGGTGAGCTGATCGTGCGACTTGGGCGAGATGTCGATGGCGATTCCGATCATGCAGCAGCCTATGAAGCGATTGATGCATGGCATGTCGGGATCGAGCTGTGTGATACCCGCTTTCAACAGGGAGAGCAGGCGCATCCCTTGCTTCGCCTGGCTGATCAGCAACTCAACCGCGCATTGGTGCTGGGCGAAGCGACTCAGCCTCCGGCAAACTGGTCGCAGCAGGCAGTCGAGGTCTGGGTGGATGGGCGGCTGCAGATAGTTGATGTTGGAAGCCATCCCTTCACTGATCCACTGGCCTCGCTGCCGTGGTTGGCGAGGCATGCTGCATCGCAGAACCGGCCCTTGAGGGCTGGTGATCTGATCGCCACAGGAAGCTGGACAGGCCTTTTTTGGGCCCCGCCAGTCGCAAATGTGAAAATTAAATTTCCAGAATTAGGAGAGGTATTGCTCTCAACAGGACCCGCTTAGAGGCGACTTGAAGCTGCCACCCGCCCTGAGAGCGTTGAAACATGGCGTTTATGGAATGCGAGGAGTTATGGCGAACCGCGCAATCTGATGGCGATGCTGCGCGAGAGGTTCTGAAGGTAAAGGGTAAGCCAGCCTCTGGTTTCCGACAGTTCAATTCTGTCGGCGTGGGAAAAAACGCCCCGACAAAACCCTAAAACAGGGACTCAGATAGCTGAGTCTTTGCAGGAAATGGCTGATTAGTCGGTGCGCATCAAGCCGAATTTTCTGGAATCAACGATAACGCCCCCGGGCAGCTACTTCGTTCGTAGCTGAAGCTCTCAATCTGATGCTTGGCAGACGGCTTCCAGATTTACCTCATCAGGGCCTAGCACATAGGCCGCGTAATATCCGGCGTGGTAATGGGACCTGATTCCTGGCGCTCCGTTGTCTTGACCCCCAGCGACCAGCCCGGCCGTATGGAACGCGTCGACTGCCTCATGACTCTGGGCGATCAAAGCTATATGCGCCCCGATGCTAGGGGAGGTGGTGGCATGCACCCAGAGAAATGGCTTGCCAGAAGAGCCGAAGCCCAATCTCCGAGGAGCTGATTGCGGAGGGGGGCTTCTATGCTCGCGAGGAGGGTAATCCCCAGCGGCTTCAGCGCTTGTTCGTAGAAGGCGCGAGCATGTGAAATGTCCGAAACACCAATACCCAGATGATCGATTAACGAACCAGAAAATTCATCCATCAGAGTGTCCTAAGGAAGTTGAAGTTAGGTAGGTCAAGCTCACATTGGCCGCGGGCGCCGCATTGGTCCGTCTCCCAAGGTCGCCAGAAGCAACGTCGCCGGCCAGCGTGAGGACAATGCCGCCATAGCAAAGGTCGCGGCCGATCCAGCAAATGAACTTGTTCGGTGCCAAGAATGTATGTGTACGCAGCGGCACCTAGAGCATGGCCTATCTGCTGATCCCTTTGCGTCAGTCCTTACACGCTACCGGGGTTCCGCCTGGAGGCTCTACGTATACCCGCACCGGCAACACGACACCACGGCGACGGTCCAGCATCCGCACCAGCACTACACCGATGCAGCTTCCTTAGAAATCCACCTAAGGGTCGGCGTTAACCGGAGCGAATGGTTGGTGGCCTGCTCAGGTCTGGGAGGCGCCGCCGTCCGCGAACAGTTCGGCGCCGTTGACGTAGCTCGACGCATCGCTCGCCAGGAAGAGCGCGGCGGCCCCAATCTCGTCTGCTTGGCCGATGCGGCCCAGGGTTCTCTGTTCGTCATAAGGCTGCGAGGCTTGGTCAAACACTGCCAGAAATTCAGCATTGCCCGATGAACAGGGGAAAAAAGAAAATACTCCTGTTCCAGTATGGGCAGCCTTGCGACTGCCCATACTGATGATGCCGCTTACCGAGGTGCTCCTCGTGAAGATTTCAGCAACCGATTGACGATCCAGCATGCCAGCACCACGGCAATCAGCAGTGGTGGAAAGCGCACCATCAGAAGTACCAGCAGCAGAAGGGCCAGGCAGCCCGCGAGGATGCCGGCGAACAGGAACACGGCAGCAAAGATCCGCAGTAGCTTCATCGTCGTGTTCTCCTCACAGGTAGCCCAGTTCCGCCAGCGATACGCAGCCCTCCTGGCCCACCACGATATGGTCCAGCGTTCGCACCCCGACTAGGTTCAGGGCCTCCCGCAGTTTGTGGGTCAGGGTGAGATCTGATTGGCTGGGTTCCGGATCACCGGAAGGGTGGTTGTGGACCAGCACGGCTGCCGCGGCGTTGTGCTCCAGGGCAGCCTTGACGACTTCTCGGGGATAGACGCTGGCGCTGTCCAGGGTGCCCCGGAACAGTTCATGAAAGACGATCACCCGGTGCCGGCTGTCGAGCAGAAGCAGGGCGAATACCTCATGCTCGTAATCGCCCAGCAGCGCCTGCAGGTGGCCGAACACTTCCTTCGGTGAGGTCAGTGCTCGCCCCCGGCGCAGGCGCAGACTCGCCAACTGGCGGGCCATCAGCAGGATGTCGGTTTCGGTGACCGGTGAATCGACCAGGTAGGTGCCGGTCGATTCACTGGCCTTCAGCTTGTGCAGGCGCATGGTGGGCTCCTTGATGGTTATCGATCGGTGGGGTGTGGCGCTGGGCTTGTGCGTCCAGCTTCTCGGCCAGGCTGGCTTTCGCAGAGCGCTGGGAGGTGTTGGGGGATGGAGATTGGCTTTCCTCGGCGGGGTAGAACTCTTCGGCGATGGCACCAGAGTCTTCCTCGCTGTCCTCGAAGGCGCCATTGCCGAAGCCACGCTGCGCCGCTTCATCCAAGGCGGCCTGATCGAAGCCTGCTGCTTGCCGCTGTGCATCGAGCCCATTGGCGGCCTGCAGCGCCTCCGTCATCACCATACCGCCGCGTACCGTCAGGTCGACGTAGAAGATCGGCGTACCATGGCTTTGCCGGGTGGACTTTCCACGCAGACGCAGCTCCAGCGGCAGGCAGGCCAGGCGGTTGCCGGAGATGGCCTGGAAGTAATGCAGGCGAGCCGCCAGAGTGCGGATGCTGTTGAAGCCGGTGGTGCGGAACACGAAGCTGCCCAGCGGATCGTCGTCGCCGATGATCACGTTCAGCCGGCCGTAGGGCCTGCAGGCATTGCCTTTGGCTAGCGGGCAGGCATCCGGCGAAGGGCAGGGCAGTGTCTGCATGCCGTCCTGGGTGACGCGCCTGCAGGTTTCGCCATTGCCGACGCAGAGCGGGCGCCCGGACTGGCGGTCGAACAAGGTGTAGTCGGCGCGGAAATTCAGTTCCGGCTCGTTGAACAGCAGGCGTACCGGAATGTTGCGCAGCTTGTCGTCCTTGCTCTGGCGCAGCTCGTCATTGAGCGGGTGGAGCAGCCAGCCGTCCTTGCCTTGCACCTGTGAGGTGATGGTGAACTGGTCATCCTTTTCCGGCAGGCGCTTGCCGTTCTTCTCGACGACCTTGCCTATCGAGATGCGGCCGAGCACCGGCGGGGTGATAGCTAAACCTTTGAGCATGATGGCTCTCCTGGAAATGAAAAAAGGCCAGCTACGCAGCGCGAACTGCATGGACTGGCCAAGGGGAGGGAAGAGTTGATGGAGACGGAAATCAGCTGACCAGGAAACGGCGCGCACCGGGTTTCAGCAGCGGGTACTTGGCCTGCAGGTAGGGCTTGTCCTGGAGCAACTGAGCGACATCGAGACCGATGCTGTCCTTGGCCTTGCGCCAGCTGACGTAGCCGCTGGAGAATTCCACCCGACTGGCATCGCCCATGGCCTGCTGCAGCATCTGCTTGAGCTCGGCCTCGCGTTTTTCCTTGTCGGCAATCGACTGACGCACGGCTTTCAGCTCGATGTAAGCCGCTGACAGACCAGCATGCTGGCTGAGGTCGATGACCTGGCCGTTGTCCTCCGGGTAGAGGCAGCGCAGGGCTGATTCAGCGGAGGCGGTGCCATCGGCCGGCGGTGGGGTGTCGGTTTCCACGTAGTGCCAGAACTTTCGCTCCAGCTCGATCAGCCGAGCGATCATCTGCTCATCTCGCTCGATGCGGTGGATCTCCAGCATCTGGCCACCCAGCAGTACCGCCACATCCGCCGCCTGCTTGCCGGTGACGGCGAGCTGGTGCATCACCTGCAGCTGCACATACTCCGGCACGCCCTCCTTCCAGAGGCGTGCCCCGTTTATGCCGGCTGTTTTGCATTCGAGGATCTGCACGTCGTCCGCCCCGATCACCTCGCGGTCGATGTTGGCCAGCATCCAGGGCAGCTCCGGATCCGGATGTTGGAGCACGGCATTGATGCGCCGTACCTTGTTCTTCGTGCGCTTGCTGTAATGCCAGGCCACGATGGGCTCCAGCACGTTGCCCCAGTACATAGGGCTTTCCTCATCCTGAGGATCAGCCTTCGGCATGCCGGCATCACGCCCGGTCTTTTCAATCCACAGCTCCAGTTGCGACTTGTAGGGGTTCAGTCCTACGGCTGCGGCAGCGTCCGAACTGCCAATACCTTGCTTGCGGATCTGCAGCCAGTCTTCGCGCGGTAGCTCCTTGGTGCTGACCAGGCGCAGGGCAGGGCGTTTCTTGCCGGTGCTGCTGTTCAATGACGTTGCTTTCATGGGATTCACCTGCAGACATAAAAACGCCCGACCAGCACAAGGCTGACCGGGCGCGAGGGTTGATGTGAGTAAGGGTTAAGCGGCGAGCTGCAGCGCGGCATCCAGGGCGCGTTGCTTGATCTGCGCGCCTTGGCCGAACCAGGCCGAGTCCATGCGGTACTCGTTGCTGCGCGCACGGCGCTCGTGGTCGACGTATTCGGTCACGGCGTTGAGCAGGCCCCAGGCGGTGCCGCGCGCCGAGTCCAGCTGGCTACCGCGACCACGGCCTTCGTACAGCTCCTGGACCTTGCGCAGGGCGCGCTCGTTGGGCAGTTGCTCCGGCAAGGCGCCGGTCGGGCTGGTCTCGCACAGCACGTTCATGAAGAAGCCCAGGGCCTCATGCCACTGAACCTTGCGCTCGGCCAGCACGCGCATGCGGTACATGAAGTCGTCCCATTGCGAGGCGGCGATGCCGAGCTGCTTCTTCACCACCTTGGGATCGAAACGGGTGTTGTGCGGTACCTTGATTGCCCGGCTGGTGCCATCCAGGGCGATGGTCAAGGTGTTGTTGCACACCACGCGCACTGTGGTCGGCGTTGCCGTGGTGGCCAGGGTTCCGTCGCAGGAAGTGGCCAGCAGCAGGTAGCCATTCACCTGATCGTTACCCTTGAGCGCAGCGCCTTGCCCGGTACGCGCCAGCGCCCAGAACTTGCGTCCGCCTTTGAGCACGCCAGCGGTCTCCAACTCGTAGCCGGAGACCTCGGTGAGATCCCTGTAGAACTCCAGAACTTCCCGAGGCTGCACGGTGTGATAACGCTGCGAGACCACCGACAGCGGCGCCTTGGTGTCGGAGCGGAAGAGCACCTTCTGCTCGGGAAAGGAGTGGATAGCGCCCAGATGCCCGGCGACTTCTGATTTGAAATGCACCGGGCTTTCGAGGATCTGCCAGTCCATGCCGGCTTCGCGTTGCCAGACTTCGATGGGCTGTTTCTGAGTCAGCTGATTGCCCAGGCCGTGCCACGGAGTAGCGCCAGCGTAGGCCATGGTTTCGACGAGATGTGCCATGAGAGTGATTCCTTTGGGTGCAGGTCGGCATAAAACGCCGCGCCAGGCGCAGCACCGACCGGACGAGAAATAAGAGGAGAGAAAGAGCCGGGTCAGGCCGGCAGGTTGAAGCGGTGACCGCAGAGCAGGCAGAGGTTATGGGCCAGGACGTGGCGGTCGAGCGACTCACCGAGCTGGGCACCGAGCGCACAGCCACCGACGCCTCCGGCAAGACCGCCGAGAATGGCACCGGATACCGAGCCCAGGGTTATACCGACAGGGCCGGCAATTACGCCGAGCGCTGCGCCGGCCTTGCCGCCAGCCAGAGCAGCGCTAACGCCACGTGCGATGCCACCGACCGCGCCGATAGCAGCGCCGGCCTTCATGGCGTGATGGAAAGAAGCGACTTTGGGGGAGTGACAGCGAGGGCACTGCAATGACATGGGACGAACCTCCTTGGTGCTGATGTCATTGCGGTAATGTGTGGTTGAGATTTTTTTCGATCGAATGGCTGCTTTTCAGCAGCGCTAACTGAGTGCGAACTGGCTGGAGTCGGCCAGAAGCAGTCATTCGATGGGCCTTCAACAGTGCATCTCCGGCTCCCCTTACTCCCAAAATGAGTTTATGTAATCACAATCTTCTCTTCGCAGTTTGTTCACAACAAGACCAAACTTGCGATACAAAAAACCACCCGAACGGTGAAGGATCGAGCGGTTTTTTGGGGGGGAGCGGTAAGGCTTAGCCCAGTATCTCGCTGGCCACGTGATCGACCGCACTTTTGGTGATGTCGACAATCAGGTCGGCCTCCTCCTCGGTCAAGATCAACGGTGGTGCAAAACCGAGAATGTCGCCATGGGGCATCGCTCGGGCAATCATTCCGCGTTCAAGACAGGCTGCCGATACTTTCGGACCGACCTTCAACGCAGCATCGAATGGTGTGCGTTGCTCACGATCGGCCATGAACTCGACCGCGGCAAGCATGCCGTCGCCGCGCACTTCGCCCACCAGTGGATGACCTTCCAATACTTCCCGCAATCGACGATTCAGATAGCTGCCAACATTCTCTGCGTTGGCCGTCAGGTTTTCCCGCTCCAGGATGTCGAGGTTGGCCAGGGCCGCCGCCGCGCAGATCGGATGCCCGGAGTACGTCCAGCCATGTCCCATGGCACCTTGAGATTCGGAGGCTTTTTCGATCACGTCCCAGACTTTTTCACCGACAATCACTGCTGACAAAGGCGCATAGGCACTGGTCAGGCCTTTGGCCGTGGTGATCAGGTCAGGACGCATGCCATAGCGCCGACTGCCCATCTTCGAACCCAGGCGACCGAAGGCGCAGACCACTTCGTCGGCGATCAACAACACGTCGTATTTGTTCAACACCGCTTGTATGGCGGCCCAATAGCCGGCCGGCGGAACGATGATGCCGCCGGTGCCCATCAGCGGTTCGCCGATGAACGCGGCGACGGTGTCCGGCCCTTCGGCCAGGATCATTTTCTCCAGCTCGTCGGCGCAATAGCGCACGAAAGTGGCTTCATCCATACCTGCCGGTGCCTTGCGGTACCAGTGCGGACAAATGGTATGTTTAACGCCTTCGGCCGGGAGGTCGAAATGCTGGTGGAAAGTCGGTAGGCCGGTCAGGCTGCCGGTCATGATGCCTGAACCGTGATAACCGCGATCACGGGAGATGATTTTCTTCTTCTGCGGGCGACCCAATACGTTGTTGTAGTAACGCACTAGTTTGATCTGGGTTTCGTTGGCGTCGGAACCGGACAGGCCGTAGTAGACCTTCTTCATGCCCTCCGGCGCCCAGTCGATGATGCGGCTCGACAGCTCGATGATCGCTTCGGTTGAGTGCCCGACATAGGTGTGGTAATAGGCCAGCTCCTTTGCCTGCTTGTAGATCGCATCGGCGACTTCGGTGCGCCCGTAGCCGATGTTCACGCAGTACAGCCCGGCAAAGGCGTCGATGAAGTCGCGGCCTTCGTGGTCGCGGATACGAATGCCTGACGCGCTCTTGATGATGCGTCCCTTGAGCGTGCCGCTGGCGTGGTCATGGGCATGGGTTGACGGGTGCATGAAGTGCGCACGGTCTTGTTCGAACAACGAATCGAGTTTTTGGCTCATGGCGGATCTCCTTAGAACTGGCCTTGATGGTGCAGGCAAAAGTATTTGGTTTCGACAAAGGCTTCGAAGCCCTCGGTACCGCCCTCGCGGCCCAGCCCCGAGGCTTTCATGCCACCGAACGGGATCGGATGGCCGGTGAACTTGACGCCATTGACCGCGACCATGGCGTGGTCGAGGCGGCGAATCAGGGGGTAGATTAGGTCCAAGCGGTTGGAACAAATGTAGGCAGCCAGACCGTATTCGGTGTCGTTGGCCATTTCGATGGCTTGCTCGAGGGTGGCGAAAGGCATGACGCCAGCAATCGGCGCGAAATTTTCTTCGCGGTAGATACGCATCTGCGGCGTAACGTCGGCCAGCACCGTCGGCTGATAGAACAATCCGCCGAGGGCATGCGCTTCGCCGCCCACCAGACGTTGCGCGCCCAGCTTCAGCGCATCAGCCACACGCTCGACGGTCACATCGAAGGCGGCCTGATGCATCAGCGGGCCGATGTCGACGCTTTGCTCTTGATCACCCACCAGCGCGGGGCCGACCCGCAGTTCGCGCACCGCAGAGGCAAAGCGGCTGAGGAACGCCGGATAAATCGAGCGTTCGACCATAATCCGATTGGCCGCGCAGCAATCCTGGCCGGAGGTCTGGAACTTGGCCTCTACCGCGACTTTCACCGCCAGCTCCAGATCGGCATCGGCGCAGACAATGAACGGCGCATTGCCGCCCAATTCCAGCGATACCTTCTTCACATCCTGGGCTGCCGCTTGCAGGACCAACTTGCCGACCCGGGTCGAGCCGGTGAAGCTGACCGAACGCACGCGAGCGTCCTGCACCAGGGTTTGCATGGTCATTTGCGGTTCGCCCAGCACCACGTTGAACACGCCGGCGGGGAAGCCTGCTTCTTCCGCCAATTGCGCCAACGCGAACGCCGAGTAAGGCGTTTCGTGGGCCGGTTTGATGACCACAGTGCAACCGGCGGCCAATGCGGCGGCGGCTTTGCGGGTGATCATCGCCGAAGGAAAATTCCACGGCGTCAGCAGTGCACAGACGCCAACCGGTTCCTTGATCGTGCCCAGATGCGCGCCGGGGATATGGCTGGGGATGTTCTGCCCGTAAAGGCGCCGCGCCTCTTCGGCAAACCATGGAATGAAACTGGCGGCGTAGGCGATTTCGCCGCGGGACTCGGCCAGGGGCTTGCCTTGTTCCTGGCTGAGAATCCGCGCCAGGTCTTCCTGATGCTCAAGGATCAACGCCGCCCAGCGCCGCAGAATCGTTCCGCGGTCATCGAGGCTTTGTTCACGCCAGGCTGAAAACGCCCGGTGTGCGGCATCTACGGCGGCGATGATCTGAGGCTGATCGAGCATCGGCACATGACCGATTAACTTCTGATCGGCCGGATTGTGCACGGCGACGCTATGGCCGCTGTCACTGTGGACCCAATGGCCGTCTACGTAGCAAAGTGCTTTGAACAACAGCGGATGTTTGTATGTCATGGCGTTCACTCCAAACCGTGTGCGTGAATCCATGCTAGGGCAGCGCAGCCAAGATGATTTGGCGTTTGGCGGGGTGTAACCATAGGTTTTTTCTGATTGAACGCCGGTAAACAGGGACTTTTTGCGGTGAAGGTTTTGCCCCGATTTATGGTTCTTGCGCCACCTCGGCCGGCAAGGCACCCGCGGTCTTGATGGTTTTAGTGACGATGTAGGTGAAGTAGCGCTCAATGCCCAGGTCATCGAGCAACAACTGGTCGATAAACCGCTGGTAATGGTCAATGTCCGGCGCCTGGATCATCGCCATGTAATCAACACCGCCACCGGTGGCGTAACAGAATGCCACTTCGGCGGCCTCGTTCATGCGTTGCTCGAACCGCCGCATGTCCTGGGCGGTGTGTCGGGCCAGGGTGATTTCCACCAGCACCTGCTGGCCTTTGAACACCGCGTTCCAGTCGATCTGTGCCCGGTAGCCCTTGATAAGCCCTAGCGACTCCAACTTGCGAACCCGCTCCCACGCCGGGGTCACCGAGAGATTGATCGCCTCGGCCAGGCTCGACTTGGTGATCCGACCATCTTCGGCGAGGATTCGCAGGATTTTCAGGTCATAGCGATCGAGCTTGTGCATGGTCCGAGGACCTCCGGGCATTGAAAATTGTGGCAGAACCTGTGGGAGCGGGCTTGCCCGCGAATGCGGTATGTCAGTCACATCGATGCTGGATGTGCCGCCGCCATCGCGGGCAAGCTCACTTTCACAGGGGTTGGGGTCAGGTCAATACATCGGCGATGACTGCAATGATATCGCCGCACTGCACCATTCCTGGAAAGTGGCGCGCCGCCAGCAGCCCGCTGCGGGCCGCGCGATATTCCACCGGAGCGACGCCGCTACGGGTAGCGTCGTAAACGCGGGCAATCACTTCTCCCTTGCTCACGTTGTCGCCCAGATCGCGGCACATTTCCAGCAAGCCATCGTGTTCGCTATCGATGAAGCAAGTGGCATCGGGCATGCCTAACATGATTGACTCCGCGGGCTGGATCTCACCTTCAAGAATCCCTGCATGCACTAGCAGATTGCGCACCCCGCGCTCGGCAATCGCCACACTGCGCGCCGTGGACGAACCACCGCCACCCAGTTCGGTCGTGACAAAGACTTTGCCCTGACGCTCGGCGGCGGTGTCGTACATCGACCCTGCATCGAGCTCCAGCATGCGCATGCTGTAAGGCGCATTGAAAGCGCGCATGCCGGCTTCGCATTGAGCCTGCTGTTTTTTGTCGGGCAGCACATGACAGGCTGCAAAAGGCAGGAAATCCAGGGTGCGGCCACCGGAATGGATGTCCAGCACGATATCGGCCAAGGGCAACAGAGTCCGATTGAAGTAATCGGCAATTTTCTCGGTCACGGTGCCGTCCGGCTTACCGGGGAAACTGCGATTGAGATTGCCCTTGTCGATCGGCGACGTGCGCCGACCAGCATGGAACGCCGGGGTGTTCATGAACGGGACGATAATCACCCGCCCCGTTACCTCGGCGGCCGTCAGGCCCTGCGCCAGCTTGCTCAGCGCCACCGGGCCTTCGTATTCGTCACCGTGGTTACCGCCGGTAAGCAGCGCAGTCGGACCCTGGCCGCGCTGAATCACCGTTACCGGAATCATCACCGCGCCCCAGGCCGAATCGTCCCGGGAATACGGCAATTTGAGGAATCCGTGCTGCACGCCTTCGCGGGCAAAGTCCACCGTGGCATTGATCGGATTGTCAGGTAAATCGCTCATGGCTCAATCCTTCACGAACAGTTGGCGTGGCACATTGCACAGTGTCTCGACACCGGTCTCAGTGATCAAAATGCTTTCGGTGATCTCCAGTCCCCAATCGTCCATCCACAGGCCCGGCATGAAGTGGAACGTCATGCCCGGTTGCAACACACTGGTGTCGCCGGGACGCAGGCTCATGGTGCGTTCGCCCCAGTCTGGCGGATAGCTGATCCCGATCGGGTAGCCGCAACGGCTGTCCTTGTGGATGCCGAATTTCTCCAACACTTTGAAAAACGCCACAGCGATGTCGCCGGTGGTGTTGCCCGGTTTGGCTGCTTCCAGTCCCGCGGCGATGCCTTCGACCACCGCTTTTTCGCCGTCGAGGAAGTGCTGTGGAGGTTTGCCCAAATAGATCGTGCGCGACAGCGGACAGTGATAACGCTTGTAGCAACCGGCGATTTCAAAGAAGGTCCCGGCGCCTTTTTCGAACGGCGAATCGTCCCAGGTCAGGTGCGGCGCGCTGGCGTCGGCACCCGTGGGCAATAGCGGCACGATGGCCGGGTAATCGCCGCCATGACCGTCAGCGCCGAGGATCCCGCTGCTGTAGATTTCAGCCACCAGTTCATTTTTGCGCATGCCCGGCTCGATTCGTTCGAGGATCCGCCCGTGCATGTTTTCGACGATGCGCGCAGCGATGCGCATGTAAGCGATTTCCTGGGGCGACTTGATCGCCCGCTGCCAGTTCACCAACCCGACCGCGTCGATCAGCTTGGCCTGCGGCAGGTTTTTCTGCAGCGACAAATACGCGGCGGCGCTGAAATAATAGTTATCCATTTCCACGCCGATGGTCAGCGCGTCCCAACCCCGGGCACTGATGACTTCCCGCGACAGGTAATCCATCGGATGGCGTTCCCGGGACTGCACGTAGATGTCCGGGTAACCGACGATGTTCTCGTGCTGCATGAACACCGTGCGCTTGGCGCCGTTGGCGTCTTGCCCGCGACCGAACCAGACTGGCTCGCCGTCGAGCGCCAACAACACGCATTGGTGAACGTAAAACGACCAACCGTCATAGCCGGTCAGCCAGGCCATGTTCGACGGATCGGTGACCAGCAACAGCTCGATGCCCTGAATCTGCATGGCCGCTCGAACCTTGGCCAGACGCTGGGCGTATTCCTCCCGTTCGAACGGGAGATTGATGACTATCTGAGACATGCACATGCCCTCTGATAAATGACGCACGGATGAAAAAAGTGGATTAGCTGCCGAACTGAAAACCCTTGCCGGCCGAGCGCGCGCGCTCGAAGGCCAGATTGGCCATGGCGGTGTCCTGGGCGCCGGTGCCGGTGAGGTCGCACAAGGTGACTTGCGCCTCGCTGGTCCGACCTGGGCGCTGGCCTGCGAGCACTTGCCCCAATTCGGCCAAGCCCGATTCGTCGGTAATAGCGCCGGCCGCCAGAGCGTGATGCAACTCGCCGAGGATTCGCGTCTGGCTCAAGCGATCCGCCACGTAGCGGTCGACCTGCGCCAGCGCCTGGGGGGAAATTTCGTTTTTGTGTTCGGCGTCCGAGCCCATGGCTGTGATATGCAAGCCGGGGTGCAGATGGCGCGCTTCGATCAAGGGTTCGCGGCTCGGGGTGCAGGTGATCGCAATGTCCACGCCGGTCATGGCCTCGTCGATGCTCGCGCAAGGCGTGACCGTCAGGCCGCTGTCGCGCGCCAGTTCAGCGCTGAAGTCTTGAGCCTTGGCGCTATCACGTGCCCAGACTTGAACGGATTCAATCGGTCGCACCAGGCGCAATGCCTGAAGCTGTAACGCGGCCTGCTCGCCGGCACCGATCAGCGCCACGCTGCGACTGTCGACCCGCGACAGGGCGCGAGCCGCCACGGCGCCCGCCGCGGCTGTGCGTACGGCGGTCAGATAACCGTTGTCCAGCAGCAAGGCGTCGAGCAAACCGGTGCGCGCCGACAGCAACATCATCATGCCGTTGAGGCTCGGTAGGCCGAGTTTCGGATTGTCGAAAAAACCCGGACTGACCTTGATCGCAAAACGCTCCAGGCCCGGCAGGTACGCAGTCTTCACGTCCACTTCGCCATTGTGCTCGGGGATGTCCAGACGCAGGATCGGCGGCATTGCCACCGCTGCTGTGGCCAGCAGCACAAAGGCTTGTTCGATGGCTTCGATGCTCGGCAGGTCTAGTGCTACGCAGGCACGCAGATCCGCTTCGCTCAATAAGGTGATGTCACTCATCAATGCGGCACTCCATTCAGTCGTTATTGTTGGGGTTCACGCATCTGCGCCCGCGAGGACGCGCAGGTGCTGATCGATGTCGACGTTACGGCCGCTGACCACCACCACGATCGGCCCGCGCGGCTCAATCAATCCATCAAGCAACGCGGCAATCCCGACCACGGCCGCGCCTTCCAGCACCAGACGCTCTTCGCGATAGGCATGGCGTAGGGCATTGGCGATGGAAGTCTCGCTGAGCAAATGCAGGTGGTCACACAGATCGCGAGTCATGTTGAAGGTGTAACGGTTGTTCAGGCCGATGCCACCGCCGAGCGAGTCGGCCAGGGTCGGCAGCTCTTCGACTTCCACCGGATGCCCGGCTGCGAGGCTGGCGTGCATGGCTGCACCGCGTTGCATGCTGATGCCGTGGGTGATGATGTTCGCGCTGACGCTTTTGATCGCCAGCGCAACCCCGGCAAACAAACCGCCGCCGGACAACGGCACGAGAATTTGCACCACGTCCGGTTGCTGTTCGAGGATTTCCAGCCCCAGCGTGCCCTGCCCGGCGATGATGGTCGGGTGATCGAACGGCGGCAGCAATGTCGCGCCTTGCTCGTTGGCGATCCGTTCGGCTTCACGCTGGGCGTCGTCCTGAGACTGGCCGACGATGCATACCTCGGCGCCCAGATCACGAATGGCTTGAACCTTGTTCGCCGGCACCAGATGCGACAGGCAAATCGTCGCCTTCACGCCTTGCCGGGAAGCGGCATACGCCAGAGCACGACCGTGATTACCGGTCGACGCCGCCACCACGCCACGCGCTTTCTCCTCGGCGCTGAGCTGCGCCACGGCATTGCTCGCGCCGCGCAATTTGAAACTGCCGGTGATTTGCTGGGATTCGAGTTTGAGGTACACCGCCACGCCCAATCGTTGCGAAAGGCTGGGCGAGTATTCCAAGGGGGTACGCCGGACAAGCGATTCGATGCGCTGGCGAGCGAGGTAAACATCATGTAGCTGCAACGTTGACATGACCGCGTCCCGACTGTGGTGTTGGGCGCAGTCTAAGAGGACTGGATTGTCGTAATGAATGTACTAGGGCAATTTATCCGACAAACTTTTTTGCGGACTTTTTCCCGGTCAAAAATCATGGATTTGCGGGTACTGCCCGAATATCTCGCGCATGCTTATCAATGCATCACGCATTTCTTCGTCGCTGCATTCGGCGCCGACACACACCCTCACCGCTCGAGCTCGCGGCGTTCCACGCACGGTGAACGGATCAGGCGATGCGACAGCGATGTGCCGGTGACGCAAGGCCCGCACCAGGCTGTCGACCTCCCAGTGTATTGGAATGCCAACCCACGCGTTCAGTGCATGAGGATGCTGGCCGAGCAGGTGCTCGCCCAGGTATTTGCTGACTATCGCCTGCCTGCCGGCCAACAGTTTGCGCTGCAATCGCACGAGCGTGTCGGCGCGACCGTCACGAATCCAGCGCGCAGCGATTTCGGAGACCATGGGCGTGGCCATCCAGCTGTTGACCCGCAAGATACTTTCGGTGCGCAACGCCAGTCGCTTGGGCACTACCAAATAGCCGATGCGCAAACCGGTCAGCACTGACTTGGTCATGCTAGTGCAATAGAACGATAACTCCGGCAGGTAATGGCTGATTGGCGGCGCGCGATGCTCATCCAGCAACGGCCCGTATACATCGTCTTCAATGATGTGCACACCGAAACGCCGGGCGATATCGGCAATCTCCCGCCGACGACTGTCGGGCATCAGGCTGGTGGTCGGGTTGTTCAGGTTGGGCGTGCACACCAGCGCGGTGATGCGCTCATTGCTGCACATGTCTTCGAAGTGTTCCGGGTCTATGCCATAGCGGTCCATTTCCAGGCCTTTGAGGGTGAATCCCAATACCTGAGAGTTGCCGATTACCCCGTGATCGGTGATCCCTTCGCAGAGCACGACATCATCGGGACCGGCCAGAGACGCCAGCGCAAGGAAGATGCCGTGAGCGGCGCCGTTGGTAATCAGGATGTCATCACGCTCGACCCGCAGTCCTTGCCGTCCGATCCAGTGCGTGGCCTCTTCGCGGTGCGACTCGAAACCCGCAATCGGACGAAATGCGTGTATCCACGGCTGATCCTCTTCCGTGCTGAGTTCGAGACAGGTGTCACGCCAGAACTGGTCGTGCTCGCGGGTGTGCAGGATCCGCGCGATGGAAAAATCCACCAGGGCCCGTTCGGGGCTATCGAGAATATAGGTAGCCACTCGATCGCTCATGCGCCGCGACACAAAACTGCCGCGCCCGACTTCGCAACGCACCAGCCCCTGACGCTCCAGCTCTTTATAGGCGTTGGTGACCGTCTGCACGCTGATGCCCATGGTATCGGCAACATGCCGCTGCGGTGGCAGGCGCTGATCATTGGCCAAGACACCCTGCTCGATATCATCGGCAATCGCCTGCACCAGAATCTTGTACTTTGACTCGCCACTGCGGGCGATATCCAGTGCCGCTTTCCATTTGTCCATCAGCGCTAAAACTCGGGTCTGTGCTCGTCGGGACAGCATCGCGCTAGTATCCATGCAATGCAATTGTCCTAGTGCAATACAATGATGCTCAGCGCTTTTGTATGCTCGGCTCAAGGTCGACAGCGGGCACCTTAAAGCCCACAACAAAATCAATCGACCTGTACCGGACTGCGCCCAGCTCCATGAGATCAGTCCTTGTACGCTTTGCTCTTGTAACACTGCCTCCTACCACAGAGCCGTCACCGACGGGTCAACAAGAAACAGGAGATTTTATCGATGAGCAATTTCCCTTCCCGCAGCACCCATGCATTGCGTCACCTGTTCATAGCTTGCGCGATGTTCGGCCTAGCCGCCGGCGCCCAAGCCGCTACGACACTGGAAACCGTCAAACAGAACAGCAGCATCCGTATCGGTTATGCCAACGAAACCCCATTCGCCTTTACCGAAACCGACGGCAGGGTCACCGGTGAATCACCGGAAATCGCCAAAGCCATCTTTGCCAAAATGGGCATCAAACAGGTTGACGGCGTGTTGACCGAATGGGGCTCGTTGATCCCGGGTCTGCGCGCCGGGCGCTTCGACGTGATTGCCGCCGGCATGTACATCACGCCGGCTCGCTGCAAGCAGGTGCTGTTTACCGATCCGCAGTATCAACTGCCAGACGCGCTGCTTACGGCCAAAGGCAACCCGAAGGGGCTGCACAGTTACGAAGACATCGCCAAGAATCCCGAGGTGAAGCTGGCAATCATGGCCGGCACGGTGAACCTGGGCTATGCCCGCGACTCGGGTGTAAAGGATGAGCAAATCCTCCAAGTACCGGACACCACCGCCCAGTTGCAAGCCGTGCGCGCCGGTCGTGCCGATGCGGCAGTGGGTACTCAACTGACCATGAAAGGTTTGGCCGCCAAGGGTGGTGAAAAAGTTGAAGCAGTCACCGAGTTCAAGGATGACCCGTCACACATTGGATACGGTGCTCTCGCCTTCCGTCCGGAAGACAAAGACCTGCGCGATGCGGTCAACGCCGAGTTGAAAAAATGGTTGGGTTCCGAAGAGCACCTCAAGGCAGTTGCCCCTTTCGGGTTTGACAAATCCAACGTGACAAGCAAAACGGCTGCCGAGCTCTGCGCTCAATAGTCGAAACAGGCATGGCGCCACGGCGCGATGCCTATTTCCCTGCTTAACCCGGATGGACAGGTTTAAACCATGGGTGAATTACTTCCGCTATTGATACAAGGCGCTTGGGTGACGCTCCAGGTGACGATCTTCGGTTCGCTGCTGGCGATTGTCGCGGCGATTCTCGCGGCCCTGGGGCGCATGTCGCCCTGGCGGCCATTGCGCTGGTTTTCCATTGCTTACATTGAAGTGTTTCGCGGCACGTCGTTACTGGTGCAATTGTTCTGGCTGTTTTTTGTGCTGCCGCTGCCGCCCTTCAACCTTGAACTGAGCCCCTACAGCGTGGCCATCGTCGGCCTAGGCTTGCACATTGGTGCTTACGGCGCCGAGGTGATGCGCGGTGCGATCAGCTCCGTCGCCAAGGGTCAATACGAAGCGTCCACGGCACTCAACTTCAGCGGCTACAAACGCTTTCGCCGCATCATTCTTCCGCAGGCGTTGCTGGCCGCTATACCGCCGGGTACCAACCTGCTGATCGAATTGCTTAAAAATACTTCGCTGGTGTCGTTGATCACCCTGTCAGACCTGAGCTTCAGGGCTCGTCAACTGGATCAGGCCACTTTCCAGACCCTGGAAATCTTCAGTCTGGCGCTGGTGATGTATTTCATCCTGGCGCAAGCCATCAACATCGGCATGCGCCGCATTGAGCAGCATCTGGCTCGCGGGCGGTTGCGTGGAGGTCTGTCATGACACTGTTCGACTGGACCTATGCCTGGCATATCCTTCCCGATTTGCTGCGCGCCTCGCTCAACACCGTGGGCATTACCCTGATCGGTTTCCTGATCGCCATTGTGCTGGGACTGTTCCTGGCTATCGGCCGACGGAGCCGCAGAGTCTGGCTGTCGTGGCCGACCACCGCTGTGATCGAGTTCATTCGCAGTACGCCACTGCTGATCCAGGTGTATTTCCTTTACTACGTGCTGCCCAATTACGGCGTCAGCATGACCGCCATGCAAGTGGGCATTCTGGGTATCGGCCTGCATTACGCCTGTTACATCGCCGAGGTGTATCGCGGCGGCCTCGATGCGGTGCCGCGCGCACAATGGGAAGCAGTCACGGCGCTGAACATCGCCCCGTACAGCGCATATCGCAACATAATCCTGCCGCAGGCCCTGCGGCCGATCCTGCCGCCATTGGGTAACTATCTGGTGGCAATGCTCAAGGATACGCCGGTGCTGTCGGCGATTACCGTGGTGGAAATCATGCAACAGGCCAAGAACATCGGCTCCGAGAACTTCCGCTATCTGGAGCCGATCACCATGGTCGGTCTGTTTTTCCTCGCCCTAAGCATCGCTTTGGCTTATCTGGTACGGCGCCTTGAAGTGCGCCTGGAGCTACGCTAATGACTACCCCACTGTCGACACCCGGTGACCTTTCAAGGCACAGCAACCCGACCCCGCTGCATCCGCAAGAGGCCACGGCCATGCAGAAAACCAAACCGGTAAAGCCGATCGTCAGCTTCCAGGACGTTACCAAGAGCTACGGCAACTTTACCGTGCTCGATCATTTGAACCTAGACGTCACGCCGGGTGAAAAAGTCGCGATCATCGGCCCCAGCGGCTCCGGAAAATCCACACTGCTGCGGGTACTGATGACACTCGAAGGCATCGATGACGGACTGATTCGCATTGAGGATGACTTGCTGACCCACATGCCCAATCGCAACGGTGTATTGGTGCCCGCCAATGACCGGCACATCCGCCGAGTGCGTGGCAAGATCGGCATGGTGTTCCAGAGTTTTAACCTGTTCCCTCACATGACAGCGTTGCAAAACGTTATCGAGGCGCCGGTGCAGGTGCTCGGCATGAAACCGACCGAGGCCCGTGAACGTGCAGCAGACTTGCTGGAACTGGTGGGTCTGGGCAGCAAGCTCGGGCATTACCCATCGCAGTTGTCCGGTGGTCAACAACAACGGGTGGCGATCGCCCGGGCACTCGCCATGCGCCCGAAAGTCATGCTGTTCGACGAAGTGACCTCCGCCCTCGACCCGGAACTGTGCGGTGAAGTGCTCAACGTGATCCGCAAGCTCGGCACCGAACACAACCTGACCATGCTGATGGTGACGCATCAAATGGGTTTCGCCCGTGAGTTCGCTGATCGTGTGTGCTTTTTCTACAAAGGGCAGATTCACGAGCAGGGCACCCCGGCGCAAATCTTCGAACACCCGCAGCAGGAACGCACGTGCGCGTTTCTCAGTGCGGTGAAAGAAGCAAACTAGGCAAGCTCACCAGCCCTGGCCGCCACTCGGGTCGATTACGCGTTGGGATTGCAGTTCATCGTCCCGCTGGGGGATTTGGTAAAGCCAAAAGGAGTAGTTCATGACTTGCTTGATTTGTGGTGAAACTGCGGCGGTCGTTGAAACTGATGGTGAATACGAGGAAGGAATCTGTCCGAGCTGTGGGCATTGTCGAATTACGGGTGCGGCGCTTGTGCTGATGAAAACCCACGGCCGGTATTTCGATATAGAGCTGACTCGGAAGTGGATCACAGAGCACCAAGGCATCGGATTTATTCCAACAATTGATTCGCGCCAGGCAGTTCGCCTGATTGACGTTTAATCGGCGACTCAATTCAGATCCGTCACTGTCCCGCTGAGGCAAATACGCTTTTCTGTGGGCATAGGGGCCCAATCCAGGGGCATGTCCTGGCGGTGACGTGATTCGGATTTATGGGCTATTGGTTGATGGCCCGGTATATGGTCTGATTCAGGAGCTTTGTAATGACAGATACCCCCTTACAGAGATGCCGACGTGGTGTTGGCGTGCCCAAAATGTGGAAGCAACCACTTTGAACGTCCGCTTCCGCGAAAGTCGTAAGACCGCTTAGGGTCGATTTTTGCCTGTCGCCACCCTCAGATATGTGGCTTGGGGTTGGCGACCATTTAAACATTGAGAGTGGGATCGGGTGATGGTTTTAAATCCAATCCGGGATACGACTAACGCCCCTAATATTTGAGGCTTCAATCGACACGAATCTGTTGGGTGGCCCGCGGTAAAGTGAATGCGGCATGATGCCCAGCGGGCGAAAAGTGAGAGTACCCACTTACATCGGTTTGACCGAGACTACTTCCACAAACCTGAATTTTTTTCTGGCCGTCTTTGTAGCTTCTTGTTCTGCAACTAGGGAGCTCAGCGTATCGGCCTCATGCACCATCTCGTACATCTCGCCTTCAAATTCGTTTCCCACACGGAGCGTAACTCTCAACCTAGGAGTGAAGCCTTTTGAGACTGCCTTTTTCTTCGCTGCCTTCACCGGTTGTACGATCACAACATCCGGGACTGTGTCCTGCACGTCTGAGTTAATTGCCGGCGCAGAGGGCTCAGAATCACCGAATAGCGCCCGGCGCATCTCATCTTCCATCAATTCCGTATTCATACCATTTCTCAGAAGGGTGTTATCTATAACCTGATCGATTCTATCAGGATGGCCGGACTCTGTAGTAAAGCGTCGTTGGGTCTGACCTGAGGTGACAAAGGCCAACAGAGCAGATACCGGCGAGCGTCAGCATCTGTCCATCTGCCGCCTATCATGGCGGGCAGCTGTCGGCCAGTCTCAGCCAAAGACGAGATGAGCTAGGCTTCCGGCATCATTCCTCAAGGACGACCGCCATGCCAGATAACTCAGACTGCAAGATCGCCACGGCGGACGCTCTGACATTGCTCCTCCACAACCAGCACGCCTTAAGTGCAGCTATAGAAGAAATAACCAAGTGGCTCTCAGAAAATGGGGTAGGAAGCGTCGCCGCTAATGCGATGTCGGCTATGGAAACGCTGGACACTAATGCTCAAGCCATCACAGATTCCATTTTGAGGATACGCCAGTCATAAATTACTCAGCGCAAGACTGCCCTCTGATTTGAATGCCCCCCGATTTTGTAGACACAATTGACTGGCGGCTATGGGACGGATAGCGACGGTCTAGCATCGACCGTCGCAGTGAATGGTCAGACTTCCGTCTGCTCGGCCATTTCCAAGGCATCATCGACCTCGATTCCCAGGTATCTGACAGTGCTTTCAAGCTTCGTATGACCAAGCAGGAGTTGGACGGCTCTCAGGTTCTTCGTCCTGCGATAGATCAACGAAGCCTTGGTTCTCCTTAGCGTGTGGGTTCCGTACATGGTTGGATCAAGGCCAATAGCTGTCACCCAAGCTTTGACTATTCGAGCGTATTGCCTGGTGGAAAGATGGTCTGAGGCGTGCAACCGGCTCGGGAACAAGAAGTCCTCGCTGCGGAGACGCGCCTCGCGCATCCAAGCCTCCAGAACCGTTCGGGTTTGCTCAGTGATTTCAAACTGCACTGGGTGCTGAGTTTTTTGCTGCATCACGATGGCCCGTGACGACACATGCTCCCCATGGGCGATGTCTCGGACTCGCAACTTGGTTAAGTCACAGGCACGCAGCTTGCTATCGATGGCCAAGTTGAATAGCGCCAAATCACGCGCCTTCTCAGCAAGCTGAAGTCTTACTCGGATAGCCCAGATATCTCTGACTCGGAGCGGGGCTTTCTGACCGACAAGCTTTCCCTTGTTCCAAGGCTGATGGCTGTATGTAGCAATGGTGTTCATGGCTCGTCCTCCACGTTGAGGGAGGACAAGAGTGGATCAGTCACAATGGCTGGTGGTCGCTATCCGACCCATAGCTGTCGTTCACCAGCGGAAAACTGCTCCGCAACGGACTGTCGAAAATAGCTCGGCGGAGAAATCAAAAACCTTCATCAGATTGTCGAGGTTTCAAGCGTATCGGCTTCATTGAACAGTTCGCGCATCACCACCACGAACGCTTCAGCCGGGCGGGATGGGTTCTGGGTTTGCGACGAGGCGATCACGACTCGTTGCGGTGGGATGCTAGCGTCAAATGGGCGACACACGATGGGTCGCCCGTCGTAGCTCAAGTCTCCAGCGGGTCGAGTGACGAGAATCGACACTCCGTGCCCATGTGCCACGAGTGAGCGCACCATTTCCACCGAGCGCAACTCCATAATGACATTGGGCTCTACACCGCCCGAGCGGAACAGTGACAGGAAATAGTCGCGACTGTGAGGTAGGTCTAGAAGGATAAAGGGCTCGGTTTGCAAATCCTGAATACACAAGCTGGCTTTTGCTGCCAGATGATGCCCTTCGGGCAGCAGCACATAAGGTGATTGCAGTCCCACCGCCTGTAGCTTGACCTTACGAGCCAGGTTCATGTCATAGATCAGCGCTAAATCAAGGGTGCCGCGCTCCACCCGTTCAATCAGTTCCTCGGTGTCACCTTCGACAATGGCGACTCGTACCTCAGGAAAGCGCTGCTTGAAGCGCTCGACCATGGTGGGGACATGTCGCGCGCCCAACGTTGCAAAGCAACCCACCGAAAGGTCCCCCACCACGCTATCAGTCTCCTTGGCAGAGAGCTGCGCGGCACTTTGCAGTAGCTGCCTTGCTTGCTGGTAACGGCGGGTTCCGGCGGAGCTGAGTTCGATCCCTTTGCCTGGAATCCTCACGAACAAGCGCTCATCCCATAAGGCTTCCAACTCCGCAATCGCGTTTGATATCGAGGGTTGGGACACACTCAGCGACTTCGCCGCATTGACGGTACTTCGACATTGGGCCGCTGCTACAAAATATTCGATTTGCCGAAGGCTGAAGTGAATCATTATTTTTAATTCGCTGTATCAACAGTGCATATTTTTAATTATATACCCCGCCGCTTAACCTCAGTCCATCCACAGCCTGTGTCCTTCCAAAAAACGCGCTGATCTGGCGCAGATGCTGCACTAACAATATCGAGGATTCGCCCATGGCTAGTTCAACTGCGCCTGTTGCACCGAGGTCGGTAATTGAAACCCGCTCCATCGATTACATACCGGAAAACGAGCGCCATGGCAGCGCCTTCGGTCAGTTCACACTGTGGCTGGGTGTGAACCTGAACATCACGGCCATCGTCACCGGGGCTTTGGCGGTGGTGCTGGGAGGCGATGTATTCTGGTCGTTGATTGGCCTTCTGATAGGCCAAGTACTTGGCAGCATCGTCATGGGCCTGCAAGCTGCCCAGGGGCCGGCGATTGGCCTGCCACAGATGATCCGCAGTCGCGTGCAGTTCGGTGTCTATGGTGCGGTCATTCCGCTTGTACTGGTGAGTTTGTTGTACGTGGGGTTCTCGGCGGGCGGCACGTTGCTGGCCGGTCAATCGGTGGCGAAAGTGCTATCGATCGCGGACTGGCAGGGCATCATTCTGTTCGGCCTGGTAACCCTGTTGTTGGCGACCCTTGGGTATCGCACCATCCACTCCATCGCCAAAGTAGCCAGCGTGGTGGGCGTCATTGCCTTTATCTACATGTTCGGTGCGTTGCTGGCCCGGCACGATATCCATGCGCTGCTCGACAATCGTCACTTCGTCGCTGCCAACTTCGTGTTTTCGATCTCGTTGGCAGCCGCCTGGCAGATTTCGTATGGGCCATATGTAGCGGACTACTCCCGATATTTGCCCAGTCAGACGTCCAAGTTGAAGATCTTTCTGGCTGCATCGCTGGGCACAGTACTGGGATCACAGGCCGCCATGACCTTCGGTGTGTTTGCCGCAGCCCTCGCCGGAACCGCCTTCTCGGGCCATGAGGTAGAGTTTGTCGTCAGCCTGGGCTCGACGGGTGTGTTGGCCATGATCCTGTATCTGGTGGTCGGCTTCGGCAAGATCACCATGATGACCCTCAACGCTTACAGCAGCTACATGTCCAGCGCGACCATTGTCAGCGCGTTCTGCGGCGTCAGCAGAGTGTCTCTGGCCCATCGCTTCATCTATGTGCTGGGAATGGTGTCCGTTGCAGTGCTGATTGCCCTGGCCGGTTCCCACAGCTTTATCAGTGCGTTTTCTTCCTTCCTCATTTTTCTCCTGGCGTTCATCACCCCCTGGAGCGCGATCAGCCTGGCCGACGTGTTCTTCGTCAACGGCACGCGCTATGACCTGGCAGCTCTCAATGATCCCGCTGGCCGCTATGGCCGTTGGAACTGGCCGGTTATTGCCACCTACTGCTGTGGGGTACTGATGGAGTTGCCGTTCATTTCCAGCGGTTTCTACACCGGACCGGTCGCCCGTGCGCTGAACTATGCAGATGTTTCCTGGGTGGTCGGCCTGCTGGGTACCGGAATGCTTTATTGCCTGGTCAGTCGGCGAATGGCCGCCAGGGTGCCACCGTCCCTGACGCCTGCTCTCGACAGCAAAGCCTAACTGGATTTCCAATCCAATCAGCCTTCACTCCACTCTCAGGTAGTCTTTTCATGACATCGGATAAATCCCGCTTCGCACGCGAAAACTTGCCCGGCGACCCATACGCAATGCTGTTGCACTGCGCGAACCGCTGGCCGGACAAGGAGGCGCTCGTATTTGACTCCACACCTCAGCGGCTGACCTTCAGCCAATGGTTGCTTGCTTCCCAGACACTGGCCTGTGCCTTGCGGCGGCGCGGGATTCAACCCGGCAGCTCGGTGGCATTGTGGGCGGAAAACAGAATCGAATGGCCAATCGCGCAGGTCGCCATCGCTGCCATTGGTGCGGTGCTGGTGCCGGTTAATACGCACTTTCGCGAGGACGACCTCCTGCATGTGCTGGACCACAGTCAGTCGGTGGCGATCTTGCTTTCCGCGCGCTTTCGCTCCAGTGACTATCTGTCCATGACACTGGACACTCGTAACCGGTTACCCCTTCTGCGCGACGTGATTTGTTTCGACGGACCTGGGCTTCACGCTGAGAATTGCTGGAGTTACGCAGCACTGATGAGCGAAGGACCGCAGCTGCCATTTCAGGCGTGGCCCTGGTCGCCTCGCGAGCTGGCCAGCATCCAGTACACCTCCGGCACCACAGGGCGGCCAAAGGGCGCTGAACTGTGCTTCGAAGGCATGTTGATGAATGCACGAGGAACCGTCGCGCGTCTGGCGGTTACCGCCGAGGATCGCTGGACTTCCATCATTCCGCTATTCCACTGCGCGGGCTGCATTATGAATGTGCTCTCAGCGCTGGCCGCAGGGGCTACGTATGTGGGGGTCAGTGCCTTCGAAGCCGAGCGAATGTTGCACCTCGTGGAGGCCGAGCGCTGTACGCTGCTGACGGGCGTTCCCACCTCTTATCTGGCCATGCTGGAGCACCCGCGACGAACACAGTACGACCTTGGCTCGTTGCGGGCGGGCACTTGCGGTGGCGCCGATTGCGACCCGGCTTTGCTCGAACGCTGCGCGTCTGCGTTCCCGATTCCAGGCCTGGTACAGGTGTACGGCCAGACTGAAGCCAGCACCCTTATCGCTTTGGACAGTTGCGAGAGTGCGCAGCGATTCACCACCGCCGGCATGCCATTGCCAGGCATGCAGGTGCGCGTGTGTGATCCGGACAACGGCCAGGTGCTGGCCTGCGGTGAGACCGGGCAGGTTCAGGTGCGCGGGCCCATGGTGATGCTCGGTTATCATCGTGACCCGCTGGAGACTACTCGTTGTATCGACCTCGATGGCTGGATGCAGACGGGGGATCTCGGACGCGTTACCGCCGATGGCCGAGTGGAACTTGTGGGAGGACGGTTACGCGACATGATCATCCGCGGTGGCGAGAACATCTACCCGGTGGAGGTGGAGAACCTGCTACGCGGCCACCCGGCGATCACCGAAATCGCTGTATTTGCCATGCCGGATCCTTTCTACGGCGAAGTGGTCGCCGCGGCGGTCGAGTTGGGTGGGGCGCTCTCCGCTGCGCAGGTGAAGCAAGCGTGTGCCGGAAAAATCGCTGGGTTCAAGCATCCATCCAGGGTGTTCAAGGTCAGCCAATGGCCCATGACGTCCAGTGGAAAAATACTCAAGCGCGAGCTGAAAGCCCAAGCCATGGCGATGCAGTTGGAGGAATTGCCATGAGCACACCGATCATCGGCCACCGGCATCACTGCGCATTCGTACCAGGGCTTCAACAGACGGCTGCCGCCATCGGTAATGCCGGGGTGCAGGTGGTATCTACGCCGGCACTTATTGCTCTGCTGGAGGAAACGGCGGGCAGTGGCGTTCAGGCTTTCTGCGTTCCGGGATGGGGCACGGTTGGCACTAAAGTGGATATTGCGCATTTGAGCCCGGCCTGGCCGGGCATTGAGGTCCAGTGCGAAGCCGTGTTGGAGTCGACCAAGGGCCGCACGTTGAGTTTCGCGGTGAGCGCGAGCCAACAAGGGCGGTTAGTGATGCGCGGCCATCACGAACGAGTGAGGGTCGACCTCAGCCGCTTCTCCCTACCGCAACCGATCAGTGCGGGCGAGCCAATTGAGTTTTTTTTCGATTTTCACAGTCCATGGTGCTACCTGGCTATGCCGCGCTTGCGAGAAATCGCCGCTGCCCATGGTCGAGCGATTCATTGGCGGCCTATGCACTTGGCCAACCTGATCGATCACATCGGGGGGCGGCGACCACTGGAAGCATCGCCAGCATTTGTGCGGTGGTTTCAGCAGGATTTGCAGGATTGGGCTCGACTGAGACGCTTGACGCTAAGCTACCACCCTCAGTTTCCATTACGGCCTTCCCGAGCTTTGCGTTGCAGCTTGTATGCAATCGAGAAGGGAAAGGGCGTGGAGTTCATCTTCAACGTGATGCGAGCTTACTGGAGTGAAAACCGGGATATCAGCGACCTGGAGATCCTCGGCGATCTGGCGATTGCAGCAGGCCTGGACCGAAGTGCAACTATTCAAGCTGCTTCCGATGAGCGATTCAAACTGGCACTGGAGGCTAACAACGATCAAGCCGTGCAGGTAGGCGTTTTCGGTGCTCCGACCTTCATCGCCGATTCGAAGCTGTTCTGGGGCAATGATCGGCTGGAAATGATGGGAGATTATCTAGCCCAGAGTAACGGTCAGAACAATTAGTCCCTGGCGATGGAGGAGCGTTGAATCAGGCTTAAAGAGTGGGAAGGTTTCTGTATTGCTTCATTTGACGAACCGCTCCTCAATTCATACCCGGGAGCAAGTCGACTGACTGCTTATGGCCGGTTTCTGCCTGTTGTTACCGGCTGCTTTGGGCTGGCTGTGGGTCACTTCTTGCTCGTGCAGAACTTGGCCCATTCCGCCATCAGTGCCCTGCGCTTCTCCAGAAGGTCGGAGCGCGAATAGGCCGCCTCGGTCTGGTCGCGTTCATCATGGGCAAGCGCAAGCTCGCATACCTCTCGCGGGTAGTTGGTGCATTCGTTTGCCCAGTCCCGGAAGGTCGATCGAAAGCCATGTCTCGTGATGTCTGCATATCCCAGCTTGTGCAGCAGGTTGCGTATGGCGTTGCCATGCATGACACCATTCTTCCCTTGCCCAGGGAAGAGATATATTGAATGAGTCGTATTCATGATATCCAGCATCTCGACTACCGGGGGCGATAGAGGAATGACGAAAGGTTTTCGCATCTTCATGCGCTCAGCCGGCAGTGCCCAAGTGCCAGTTTCGAGGTCAAACTCAGACCATTGAGCATGTTGGATCATGTGGTAACGAGCACCGGTCAGAATCAGTAATCTGGTTGCGATGGCGTCACGTGTATCGATGTTGGCCAGGGTGGATATCAGCTTCGGAGTGTCTTTCCACTGCAGTGCTGGGAAGTGTTGGCGCTGCCTGGCCTTCTTCTTCTCTGCCTTGCTCAGCAAGTTGTCCAAGTGCCCGCGCCAGCGGGCAGGATTGTCTCCCTCGCGTAAACGCCGAGTCTTGGCTGCATCCAGTATTTGCTCGATCTGGCCCCTGATTTCATCAGCAGTCCGTGTCTTGGTTACCCAGATGGGTTGCAATGCAGCAAGCACATGCTCGGTGCTGATGATGTCAGCCGACAACTTGCCCATGGTCGGGAAGGCGTAGAGCTCCAGTTTGCGCAGCCAGCCTTTCCGCCACTTCTCAGACCAACTGCTGCCGTGTGCTTGTTGGTATTCGCGAGCGAGATCTTCGAACGTCGTGCGACGTGCTGCAGCCTGGCGTTCCGCTTCGCGCTTGGCTTCCTTTGCTGCATCGCGGGTTGCCAGTGGGTCGCTTCCGGAAGCTAGAAGCTTGCGTTGATCGGCGGCCAACTGCCGGGCTTGGCTGAGTGTGACGGTTGGGAAGGGGCCTAGCCCCATTTCGCGGCTGCGGCCATCCAGCTTGTAGCGGAAGATCCAGCTGGTGCCGCCGCTCTTGGATACCTGGAAGTACAGGCCATCGCCATCATTGGTTTTTCCTGGCGTTGCAGCCTTGGTTATCGACTCCACGGTCTTGCTGGTCAGCTTGCCCATTACTAGCTCCTACTCCAACCCACACCCCTCGACCCACACTTTGACCCACACCTTGGTCGCGGATTTTATGGATGGTTACTGGATGTCCTAGGACGAATGCTAAGCTGCAGGGCCCGTATTTGCTAGTGCTGTAGGATCTTGTCGGATTTCTTCGGGCAATAAAAAAGCCGGCTTGTGGCCGGCTTCTCGGGGACTGCCTCAGCTTGTTTTTGACAAACCTCACCAGCCTTCAAATCGCTCAGCCCACATTGCGTCAGGCTGAATAGTAGGGGCATCCGCGGGAACTCCTCCGCTTCGCCAGCAGGGAATCAGCTAAAAGCGACCCCTGCCAAATGTGCGGCGCATGATACCCACATTCACTTCAGTTGCCCACCTCCGGTTCCGATTTAGAGCCTTCCCAGCCCAGCAGGTGTTCATCCAGTGGCACCGGTGGGCGGCGGTTGTTGAGGGTGGACCACCAGAATACCCAGCCGACGATCTTGAAGCTTTGCTCGAAGCGTTCCTCGTGGTTGAGGTATTCGTCCGGGTGTTCGCTGGCGTTGTGGCTGCGCATGCGCAGGCCGCCGCCGGGGCGGTTGTAGAGGTATTTGATGCGCAGCATGCCGTCGTGTTCGACGGCGTAGATTTCACCGTCGATGATTTGGGTGCGGCCTCGGTCGATGGCGAGGGTAGCGCCTTGTTGGATGATGTCGATCATGCTGTTGTCGACCATGTAGGCACCTATCGCGCGGTCAGGGTTGACGTTGAGTGTTTCCAGGCTGTGCAGGTTGACGCGGATGCGTTCGGTTGAGGTGAAGGTGGGGTGGAGAGGGATCTCCACGTCGGTTTTTTCCGGGCGGCAGGCGGGGCCTGTGAGGTATTTGCCTGTGTCTTCGCGGGCGGTTGCAATCCTTGCGGTGGGGCCTTCCAACAGGTAGTTGGCGGGCGGGTGTTTGGGGCCTTTGCCGTCGCTTAACCAGCGGCTTGAGACGCACAGCAACTCTGCGATCTCGTTGAGTCGGCCCATGGGGACGCCGCGTTTGAACCAGTTGTTCACGTGCTGAGGCGTGACGCCGCGGTTCTTGGCGAAGTCGGAGGCGGAAAGATGAACTTCCCGTAGTAGCGCTTTTAAACGATCACCTGATGTATTCATAAACGCAGAGTTTACTGGCCGGAAAGTCTAATCAAATAAACCATGCGTTGATTTGCGGTTGTAGGATTTGGCTTAGTTGTGGCTGGATCTTTCAGGTGTGCAACTTGGTTAAACGCTTCAAATAAACATTGAACTTGATGTTTAATTCGGCCCATAAAAAAGCCCCGAATTAACGGGGCTTTTTAATTGCTGTGGCAATAAGGCGCGGGTATCAGCCTTTGTAGGCGGCAACCGACTTCATGATCTCGGCGCGGGCAGCGTCTGCGTTGCCCCAACCGTCGATCTTCACCCACTTGCCTTTTTCGAGGTCTTTGTAGTTCTCGAAGAAGTGCTTGATCTGTTCCAGCAGCAGTGGCGGCAGGTCGGTGTATTCCTTCACGTCCACGTACAGCTGGGACAGCTTGTCGTGTGGTACTGCGATGACTTTGGCATCGCCGCCGCCGTCGTCGGTCATGTTCAGGATGCCGACTGGGCGTGCGCGGATAACCGAGCCTGGGGTGACCGGGTAAGGGGTCACTACCAGCACGTCGAGGGGGTCACCGTCGTCAGCCAGGGTGTTGGGGATGAAACCGTAGTTGGCCGGGTAGAACATCGGGGTGGCCATGAAACGGTCAACGAACAGGCAGTCGCTGTCTTTGTCGATTTCGTATTTGATCGGCGCGTGGTTGGCCGGAATTTCGATGGCGACGTAGATGTCGTTCGGCAGGTCTTTGCCAGCCGGAATCTTGCTGTAGCTCATTGGGCGTTGCCCCCGTTAGTTGGCCATATGACATGGCCGGATTGGCCTAAAAGTGGCGGCGATTATAGGCATATTCTGACGCCGATGCCATGCGCCAAGCGTCGTACGGTCATTCGCCCTGTGGCGAGTAGCGCGGGTCGCTGGCTTGCAGTTGGGCTAGGCGGGCTAGGGGATCCTGGCGATAAAAGCGGCTGAGTTGGGCGTACACCTGTGGATAACTATTGAGCAGTAAATCCGGGGCGCTGAAGAAATATTCACTGGTGACGGCGAAGAACTCCGCCGGGTTTTCCGCAGCGTAAGGGTCTATCTCGGTCTCGGCGTCCGGGTTGGCGTCCAACTGGCGGTTGAGGTCATCGAAGGCGCCTTGCATGACGCTGGCCCAGTCTTGCACGCGCATGTCGTGGTGCAGGGGCGGCAGGCCGTTGGCGTCGCCGTTGAGCATGTCCAGTTTGTGCGCCAGTTCGTGGATGACCAGGTTGTAGCCTTCCCATTGGCCGCTGGCGAGCACGCCGGGCCAGGCGAGGATCACCGGGCCTTGTTGCCAGGCTTCGCCGCTGTGTTCGCCGTCCCACTCGTGTTCGACGCCGCTGGCATCGCGATGGCGTTGTGGGCTGAGGAAGTCGTCGGGGTACAGCACGATTTCATGGAAGCCCTGGTACCAGTCGAGGTCGCCCAGGTTCATCAGCGGCAGTTGCGCCTGGGCGGCGAGCAGCAGGCGTTGTTCCTGGTGCAGTTCGACGCCGGGCAGGGCGGTGAGGTGTTTTTCACTGAGGAACACCACGCAGGCTTCGCGCAGCCACTGGTCTTGCTCCGGCGTGATGCCGTCGAGGAAGGTCAGATGGTGGCGCACCCGTTGCCAGGTGTCATCGGCAATCGGGTGCTTGGCCAGCAGGCGCCGGCGACGCCAGGCGCTGAAGGACCACACGGGCGGTCAGTGCGGGTTGGCTTCGGAGGACGTGCGGCCAAAGCGGCTGCGCACCACGCCAATAATCATTGGCACCAGGGACAGCAGGATGATGAACACCACCAGCAGCGACAGGTTCTTCTTGATAAAAGGCACGTTGCCGAAGAAGTAACCCAAGGTCACCAGGCCGCCCACCCACAGGATGGTGCCCAGTACGCTGAAGCCGAAGAAGCGCGGGTACGGCATCTTGGCCACGCCCGCGACGAACGGCGCGAAGGTACGCAGGATCGGCAGGAAGCGCGCCAGGGTCACGGTCTTGCCGCCGTGCTTGTCGTAGAAGTCGTGGGTTTTTTGCAGGTAGTCGCGGCGGAAGATTTTCGAGTTCGGGTTGCTGAATAAGCGCTCGCCCGCCGTTCGTCCGATCACATAGTTGGTGCTGTCGCCGAGGATGGCCGCCAGCATCAGCAGGCCGGCCAGCAAGACGGGGTCCATACCGCCGCCGGCCGCTACGGCACCGGCGATAAACAGCAAGGAGTCGCCCGGCAGGAAGGGCATGACCACCAGGCCGGTTTCGCAAAAAATCACCAGGAACAGAATGGCGTAGATCCACGGACCGTAATTGGTTACCAGCATGTCGAGGTAGACGTCGAGATGCAGGATAAGGTCGAGCGGGTTGAAATCCATGGATGGCACCTGTGTGAATAGCCCGGCTCAGCGGGCTTGTGCGGAAGCTCAGGCAATAAGGCTACAAGTAATTGTCGCGGTTCTTACAACCCTGAAAGGTCGGCATTATACGGATTGAGAGGTGAAAAGCGTGTGGCTTTTGTAGCGGGGAGTGTCGCGAAATTGTGAAGGGGTTGGGCTTCGCCTGAGTCGCCGGATCAAGTGTGGGAGCTGGCTTGCCTGCGATGGCCATAGGTATTAACGCCACTCTGTAGCGCCAAAGGTAACC
>NZ_LYSO01000019.1:0-86253 GCF_001728935.1 Pseudomonas sp. AP42 | reverse complement strand
TATTCTGTGACCTCTCCGGCATGCCCGGCGACCTGACCGAATTCGGGCGAACGATCCGTGCCAAGGTCCTAAAACACACCGGAATTCCAGTTGGTGTGGGCATTGCCCACACCAAAACCCTGGCCAAGCTGGCCAACCACACCGCAAAGCGTCTGCAGGCGCAGACAGGCGGCGTCGTGGATCTGTGCGACCCCTTTAAACGCGATTGGGTGTTGCGTAATACGGCCGTTGAAGAGGTGTGGGGCATTGGTCGACGTATGACGGCGCACATGCATGCCCTGGGTATTCACACTGCCATGGACCTGGCCAAGGCCGACCCCGGGTTGCTCGGCCGTAAATTCAGTGTGGTGCTGGAGAAGACGGTGCGTGAACTCGCCGGCACGTCGTGCCTGGCCCTGGAAGATGCGGCACCTGCCAAGCAGGAGATCTGCTGCAGCCGAATGTTTGGCGTGCGCCTCGAAACACTTGAGCCAATCAAAGAGGCGGTTGCCACCTACGCGCAGCGCGCCTCAGAAAAGCTGAGAGCCCAGCATTCGCTGTGCAAGAAGATCCGCGTGAGCATTCGCACCGGCATGTTTAACCCGGACGAGGCACGTTACGCTAACGGCGTGCTAGTCGAGCTTCCCTATCCCACCAATGACGTACGCTTGATCACCAAGGAAGCCACGCGGGCAGTGGAACGCCTGTTCCGACGTGGGTTCCGATACAGCAAGGCCGAGGTGTTGCTGATGGATCTGCGTCAACCAGGTGAGTTTACCGATGACCTGTTTGCGCACACACAACCGGCCACGGCCGACAAGGTGATGAGTGTCCTGGACGAAATCAATAATCGCTGGGGTCGAGGCACGCTGCGTACCGCCGCTGTGCCGGCGGCGCCGGCCTGGGCGATGCGCCGTGAGCTGAAAAGTCCGAGCTACACCACCAGGCTTGACCAGTTGTGGACGGTAAATGCCAATTGATGCATCTGGATCCGGAGGGAGTTTGTGTATGTGCAGTCATTACGAAGCGCCGTCGCCGCAGCGGGTGGCCGAAACATTTGGCGTTGAGCCGTTCGAGCAGGGTAAGTTGCAACTATACCCAGGCTATACCGGGCCTTTCATTCGCCGTGCGGAGCACGTCGACGAGGAATCGCCTGCGTTGCTGGAAGCGCTGACAGGCGCGTTCGGGCTGATTCCAACCTGGAGCAAGGACACCAAAATCGTACGCAGCACCTACAACTGCCGATCGGAGACGGCCAGTCAAAAGCCGTCGTACCGCACAGCTTGGCGAAAGGCCCAACACTGCATTATCCCTGCCGCGGCCATTTATGAACCTGACTGGCGAACGGGTAAACCGATTGCAACGCGGATTGTGCGGGCAGACGGTGAGTTAATGGGCATAGCGGGCCTGTGGGAGCAATGGCGCGATCCCGGTACCGGGGAGGAACTGCACAGCTTCACCATGCTGACCATCAATGCGGATGGTCACCCGTTCATGCGCAACTACCACAAGCCCGAGGACGAAAAGCGCATGCTGGTGATTTTGCCTCGGGGGCTGTATGGCGATTGGTTGAATGCCGGCGCCGACGACAGCATGGAGTTTATGCGTCAGTATCCGGCAGACCGGATGGCAGTTGCTGTATGATTAACCTACCAGGCCAGTGCGCCTAAGAAGCTGACTGGCTAGCTTTAGGGCTGGTTTTGAGATGGGTTTGTGGGCTGATCGGGTGTGATTCTGCGTGAACCACGATGATCAAAAATGATTGATGGGGCTTGTATTTGCTTGTAGTAACTTGCACAATGAATTCACTACTCAGCCCCGTACGCAGTGATTCAGTTCGCTGGCAGTTGGGGTGAAGAAACCGGCCCTGAGCCGGTTTTTTCGTTTCTAGGGATGGAGAATCTTGCGTACAGCTTGCTTTGTAGACGGCTACAACCTGTTTTACGGCCTGTTGGCGGGCACCCAGTATAAGTGGCTTGATCTTCCGGGACTGCTGGCTCACATAATACGTGTCGAGCACCCAGAAAATACCCTCGATGCCGTCAGCTTTTTCACTTCCGGCGTCAAACCCTCCTTGGCCACCCGTGGCATTGCTTCTAAAGAAGCTCAAGATACGTACCTTCGTGCATTGATTGCACTCGATGTAAGCGTGTTTTATGGGCGTCACCAGCTTGAATCGGGTAAAGCTCCGCGCTTTATCGATAAGTACACTCCAGCGTCCAGGACTGATCAGGTCGAGATCTGGAAGCTTGAAGAAAAAGAGACAGACGTACATATCGCTATCAGCATGTACCGCCTAGCAGCTCGGCAGGCGACTCTGCCACCTGAACAACGTATAGAGCAGCTCGTCTTGGTGTCGGCTGATACCGACATGACCCCGGCGCTGCGGGCGCTCCGTGAAGATTTCCCAGAGCTAAACCTCGGAGTGATACTTCCTCACAGGGAAGGCATTCAGCGAGCGGTTCCAGGATCGTTGAAGCAGTATGCGACCTGGATGCGGCATGTGGTGAAGAACGTTGAACTGGCCCAGCATCAATTACCGTCTCGCATACCCACACGAAAAAAACCAATCGATAAACCAGACTACTGGTAATTTATGCGTGTCCTGTAGACCTCGCCGCCAAGCCTGCCGGCCATAGTTACCTTGACGCAGGCTTGAGGGCAGCAATGGTTGCCATAAGCGAGGGGATCGAGGAAATATGCTGCATACGACCTGCCTAAAAGTTCCTTATGCAGTTCCAGGCTCCGCTCTTAGCTCTTAACAATCGAGGGAATGACTTATGAGTGTGTCCACATGCCGCATCTGCGGGCTTCTTTATGTGCCTTCACTGGAAGAGGATCGTAAAACACACGCTGCTAGACATAAACAATTGGCTCGCGGCTCGCAACCCCAAAATGTCCGCGATTTTTCCAAAGCGTTCGGATGGGCTGTCGCCTTTAACGATGGTGGTCTTGAACGCTTGAAGGACGATTATGATCCCGAGCTTGGCAAGCTTGTGGTTGTTTTTTCGTGGTGGAGCCGTGCTCTTGCGAACGGAGTTCCAGAGAAAGATTTTGACCGCTATATGGATGCTCATTTGACCTTTGCTGATTCGCTTGTAAGCGGTATCGGTGAGGACGAAGCAAGAGCAGGAATAAAAAAGTGGGGGCAATACGCAGGTTAATTATGCTCTCCAACAGCAAACTCATAGGAAAGTCAGGTGCAGGACTCACTACCGATAGCTCTTTTCACGGTTGGTCTTTTGGCCGGATTACCCGTCAACGCTTTGGTTGTCAGTATTCCTGCTTTCTTGGAAAGACAATGGAGTTTGGACGCCGCCCAGATGCTGGGGCAAGAATCGCCTACTGAGCAACGTCCGCGTTCGTCCGTGTCATTACTGCCTGATCAAATAAACGCTCGATTCAGTATGACGCTACTGGTCATGGGAGGCCTTTCAAGCTGGGCAGCGCTGCACTACGGTGTTGGGGCAAGCGGCCTGGCCGCCTTGGTGTTGGTCGGTGGCTTGCTGACCCTGAGCTTGATTGACCTCGATCACCAACTGCTGCCCGACGTGCTGGTGTTGCCGCTGCTGTGGCTGGGCTTGATCGTCAACAGCTTCGAGCTGTTTACAACCCTGTCCCATGCCCTGTGGGGAGCTGTGGGTGGCTACCTGGTGCTTTGGGCCATTCGTTTCCTTTCCAGGTTGATCACCGGCGATTACGGTATCGGCCAGGGCGATCTGAAGCTGTTGGCCATGCTCGGCGCCTGGGGTGGCTGGCAGATCTTGCCAGTGACGTTGGTGCTATCGTCACTGGTATTTGCTGTGGTAGGAAGCACGCTCCTTGCGTTGGGCAAAATAGAGCGGACAGCGCATGTTCCTTTTGGTCCGTACCTGGCTGCTGCAGGTTGGCTCGCTCTACTCTACACACCGGCGTGGTCGGTCGTTTAAATCGCCTATGCTAGAAACAACCAACATTTCACCTTTCGCACATGAGTGGCGGTTGCTGGCCGCGTGTGCACATAGTGAAAATATGGTGCAGAGCTAGTTATCTTTCTGAATCAACAAGTCAATTGCCGACAGCAACATCACATCATTGGCAGGACCTTCCAGCTTTAGAGACCTGCCGGTTTTGTTGTCTCTAATCAGCACGGTGGGTGTCGCTGTGACCCCAGACTTAAGGGCTTCTTCTGCCTGCCTACTGATGCGTAGAGAGATCTGTTTATTGTTTGCAGCACAGGCCATCAGTGCCTGGTGACCAACGTCGTTGATGTCCAACTGACCATCAAAGCCTAGGCCGTTGCTACGAGTTCGTTCAAAGACCTGGTCGACGGCTTGCCAGAATGCCGGCGCTCCGCCCAACTCTCCTGCGCACTCAACGATTCTGGCTTCGTGAATCGCGGCCGAACCGTGGAAATCCAGTGGCAGGTGATGCCACTGAAGGTTTACGTTCTTCTGCTGCTGGACCCAGGCTTTGAGAGCCGGTGTGTAGATCTTGCAATACGGGCATTCCAGATCCGCAAACTCTGTCACAGTCCAGCGAGCATTAACCTGCCCAAACGTCCAAGGGCCTGGATGTTGTCGTGTTTGCACCTCGCTTTTGAGGACGGCGTAGCCGACAGTAATCAAAAAAAATACTAGAAAACCCACTACCCCCATATACCGAATCATGTGTGGAGCTCGGCCGTAGGCTTCGATGACAAGAGTGCTTGAATACGCAGTGCTTCAAGGAGGGCGTGTTCAGCACTCTCGGGCTGAGGGTGCTGTCGAAGCCAGTTGGTTAACACCGTTTGAAGCTGGGACTCGATGTCACGACGGTCCACGGCACGTATCAAAACCTGTTGCAGTTCCTCTATCAGGACGGGGGCGCAAACCTCCAAAGTCTGCAAAGCATCCTCACCAGGCTGTTCAAGCAACTGGGTCAGACTTTCAATCAGGTTCTGGGTCAAGGAATTCAGTGTTCTCATACGTGGCGCTCCAAGGCCGTGACTTGCTCGGGAAAAGTGATGATGTGAGGTTCGATACCGCGATAGCGGTCTAGCGTTGCGGCAACTTCAATGGCCGCGTCGAGCTCGTTGCAGCCTTTGGCCTGCATGATGTCGTAGCGTTGTTTCTTCTCTTCCGGTTCCGTCATGGCCAGGGCCAGGTACAAGCTAGGCGGTACCACTCGGAACAACATTTCCATGCTTTTGGATAGCACTACGCCCTCGGTAAACTTCCCGCTTTCCTTGCGTGCGGACAGCATCATCGATTTCTGAGCTGGGGTCAGTTCACGAAAGCGTGCGATCTTCTCCACCTCATCAGGCGGCATATTCAAGCAGATCCACCACTCAATCATGTTGAGTAAGGCCGATGCCTCTGGTGGCACGTCGTCAACGTTTTGAGTGGCCATCCAGAACCAGGCTCCCAGCTTTCGCCACATTTTGGTGATCTTGACGGAGTAGGGGGACAGCAGTGGAACCTTCAACTGGATGTGGCCTTCGTCGGTGAAAAAGATCAGGGGGCGGCCTTTGAATTGATCCCGCTCTGCGATGTTGTTGACTGTGTTGAGTAGCGAAATGTAGGCGATGGCCATCTGTGCGCTGTAGCCTTCTCGGGCATACGTAGCCAAGTCGACAATGGTGATATCCGCTTCTGGCCATGGCGTGCCTGGGCGGTTGAACATGTCGCCCTCAGTGCCCATGCAGAACATGGACAAGGCTTCTGCCATCTCCAGAAAGCGTGAGCTTCGAGCAGCCGGGATACCCGGTTCATGCCCCATCTCTCGCAGTGCATCACGGATGTCTTCAGGGAGTACGATGCGTTGTTCCGCTACACATTTTTGTGCCGCATTGAGAATGCATTGGCGGATGGCGCTGCGATCAGCCCGGGTAAGGCGCGCATCTTCTTTATCCTCCCCGCCAGTGATCATCAGCCTGGCTGTAATTTCCATCTCTCCCAGGATGTCGCGCTGTTCGTCTTCGGTTTGGCTTGCCAGGTGTTCGTCCGAGGCCTCGAGGTCATCAGCCTTGAGAGTTTTGACGTTTGCGGTGGGCTCAATGAGTTTTTCAGCATCGGCGAAGGGCGCTAAGCTAACCCCTGATCCTGGCGCAAGCCGGACACGGTTAACCGTCAAACCGAGCTTCTTGGCAAAGTCACCCAGCAGACCAAAACTGTTGCCGGCTTCAACGATGAAAAGTCGCGGCCGATAGATGGCAACGATCTGACTGAGGATATTCGTTGCGCTGGCTGACTTTCCTGAACCTGTAGGTCCGAAGATGAAAAGGTGCGCGTTCATCTGGCGGTCCAGCTTGTTCAGCGGATCGAAGGTGATCGGCGCTCCCCCACGATTAAACAGCGTGATGCCTGGGTGACCGGTTCCGGTCGACCGTCCCCAGACGGGAGCAAGGTTTGCAATGTGTTGAGCGAACATGAGTTGCGCATACCACTCCAGTGCTTTGCGCTCATTGGGATCAAAATTGCCGGGCAACCATCTGAGGTACGAGTTTAAGGGGGCAACCTCATCCCGAGGTTCCACGGGTTCCATACCCGCTCCTAGCAAGGCACTGCTCAGTTGCAAACTGCGCTCCTGCAACTCCAAATCGTCTTTGCCGCGTAGGTAAAAAGCTACGCTGCCCCGGTACAGCTTGTGCTTGCGGCCGAGCAACTGGCGGGCGACAGCAACGTCTTCGCGGGTCAGGATCGATGCTTGGGTATCACCAACGGCCTTGCGTGAAAGCTGCTCCAGGTGGCCTTCAAGTATGTCCTGCGGAGTGATCACGAGCGTGATACAGAGAATGGTGTCCTCTGGCATTTTGTCGAACAGCGCATTGAGCGCATCACCGCCCTTGCGTGTTTCACCGGTCAGGTGTCCCGTCTTAGGCGCTTCCCGCAGACGATCGAGCATCACTACGCGGTGGGGCAGGCCGTCGAAGTACCACAAGCCTTTCTCTGTATCCGACAGCGGTTCGCGGTAACACAGGTTTTGCGAAAAGTCGGTCCCGCTGGCCAGCGGCAACTCGCCTTCCTCAGTTGCCGGCACCTGCTTGCAAACCACCTCATAAAATCGACGGATATCAGCGTCTGCAGGGCCGAGATGGTCAGGCCGTGGATTGAACCAGTGAATCAGCCAGTGTCGGATAGCATGGCCATCCATACGATGGGTTTTAATGCCGGCGTTAGCCAACCCGCCTACCAAGCGATCACAGATGATTTTTAAATAGGGGGCAGGTGCTTGGCCGCGCACGTCAGCTTGAGCCCCCTGAGTACGTCGGTAGACGACAATGCGGACACGGCGTTGCTGGCCCCTCCAAGGCAGTTGGCTGACCTTGGTGTCTTCAAACAACCCGCCTGGCTTGGAAATAGCCTCCAGGTGCTGCTTGATCAACTTCAGGTAAAGCTCGGTGAAGTCACTGCCCTGTGCCCGGGGTTGGATATAGTCGTGCAACTGCTGCAGGTAGTTGTCCCAACTGGTTTCGTCCTGAGCGTACAACTGCACGACCCACGGGGAGGTTTCCAGCTCATCGAAAGAGTCTTGCAGGGCGTTTTCCAAGGCATCCCGGGCTTTGCGCAACCAGTCGGGATCTCGACCTTCGGTGCCGATCGGTGTCAGCTCGAAGAACGCAGCACGAGACACGCCGTCTTCCAGCAGCATGGCTCTTTCCGCCGGCAGATAGTCCACCCACGGCAGAAGATCCACGAAAGAGGGGTTCACGTCATACATGCGGTCTACGTCAGCGGTAGTCGCTGGTTTTTTCTTTGGGTTGCGCCAATCACTCGGCGAGGGAATGCCCATGGCAGCGAGGCGTGCGAAGTAGCGTTCGGTCGCTGCCTCCAAAGATTCAGTGGCTGATGCCTGCACGTCGACATGCTCGGTAGCATTAACTGCGAGCTCCGGCTCGACTCGGTCTGAGCCACGTCGTGTTTTAAACCGCTCAAAAAACCTCATTAATAGGACTCCGTGCGTTCGCCAGGCATGGCGTATTGCACGCGCTGGTACAACGGGAACACTGTGGTGTAGCCCGGGATAGGGGCTGGATCAGAGCCCGCCAGATGGGGAAAGACATACATGACCAGGTCCGGATTGGGCAGACGCTTAAACTGGCTGTAGATCTCGTTTTGGGCTGTGCGGGTGAATTTGGCGTTGTCTGTTTCACCCGTCTCCAGAGGTCGCCGAAGGTTTTGGCGCGCATCGAGCAACTGGCGGCTACTCGTGCTATTTCCTGAACCACTGGCACCTTGATCCCAAACGTCCATCATCGTGCTGTCGCCATGGGGGAGCAGCTCGTCCTTGCTGGTGGAGCAGCCAGTCCCGAGCATTGCGATCACCAGGTAGGTTCCGATTTTTAAAGAATGATTAGTCAAGCGCAGTCGAAGCATGACGGGCTCCTGAGCGATAGTTGACCTTGCGGCCTTGGAGTTCGTAGTCGATGGTCAGCTGCTGGTCTAGGTGAACAGCAACTTTCGCCCCGGGCTGCACGTACACTGCCGCGAAGGCTTGCCCGTAGAGCTTGTTCACCCAACTGGACACATCATTGACGCCTTGGCCGATGATCTTGCCCATGGCGTCACTGCCTGAGCCGCCAACTGAACCTATGGTCCCGGACTGCGGATTTATAAATGAACTGCTGTTTCCATCCGATTTGATTAGGGAGGCAGCGCCGGCGCCGGCCGCGGTAATCAGTACCTGGGAACCGATGTATTGCGAGGCGTTGCTTTTACGATCGCCACTGATGCACGGAATACCGTAGGCATCGCTGATCCAGCCCAGGCCTCCCTGTATGGTGTTCTGGTTGCCATTGTTCTGGTTATTGCTGTTCTGACTGCCATTCGTTTCTTCTTGTGGCTGTGGCAGCGTCCGTACCGTGCCGTCATTGAAGACAAAAGTCAGGCTTTTGATCTGCCCGCGTACGCAAGACAAAGTCCAGTCGCCGGACGCTGTTCCGCTGGCCACGGCGCCGGCAACATCGGGCAAATCGATACCGTTGGCGGTGAGGTTGTCCGGGCCTATCAGTACTTTGAAGGGGTAGGGGTCGTTGACCGTGCCGTCGATGGGCACCCGGCCGATCAATGCGGACATCGCGACAGAACCCATCAATGTGGAGTTCTGTGGCAGCGTATAGACCTTGCGCACCTGTTTGCGGGCCTCCTGTGGCGAGATCTCACTCGCAACGTTCTGAGCGCTCGTACGAAGAGCATTTTGCCCACGGTCTACGGACTCGCCGAATGAGGTTGGGAAGTTAAATCCCGAGGCGGTTTGATTGGAACCGGCCGCAATGGGCTTCCCGTTGATATCGACAGGAGTAGCGTCCTGCGGCTCGATCCATACGACATCCGGTCCAGGCGCGCCTTTGAAGTCCTGCCCATCACCAGGCTGAACGCCGAATCCGATCGGCAAATCCGATCCAGACTGATTGCTGCTAGCTGATTTGCTGCTCAGTGTGTTGTATTGCTGCTGCAGCGTATCCAGGATGGTCTGGCTCTGTTGTTGTGACTCCTGTTTCATTGTTTGCTGGGCGTTTTGCAGCTTGCTGTCAACGTTGTCGTTGATCGACTGCAGGCGTCTTTGTAACTCCTGGTTTTGTTGCTTCAGCTCATCATTGTTCTTCAACGCATTGGAGACCTGGTCTTTGAGCTGTCTGCTTTCCACGACGATGGTGCGCAGCGTGTCGCCGGGGGTATCGCCGTCAACGCCAAGCTTTTTTGCTTCACCCGTACTGAGCACGAGCGTTTCTGGAGCCTGAGTCTGTTTCTCAGAACTGTCCTTACTGAACAGTTTGACCACCATGAATAACGCCAGGATCGCGAAAGGGATGACCAGGAATTTGACCAGAGGATTACTCTTCATGGTGACCTCCTTTCGGATCGATCTGGCTGACGGCCGCCGGCAGTAACGATTCGGCCAAACCATGGCCGCGTGTCACCAGATAGACCGTTGTGGTGTCACTTGCTTCACCCTTGGTACCGAGGTAAGGGTGCTGAAACGTCGCCGTGATGAAGTCTCCCATCAGCTCCCGAGGATCCAGTGCAAGGTGCTGAGTGCTGGTGTTGCGCAGTTTCACTGCCGTCACCCAGTAGTCGTCTAACCGCCATGCACCTAAAGCAGAGGCCTCGACCGGCAACGTCGGCAGCAACGTGGTGAGGTTCAGGCCCCGCTTAAGATTGACCTGGGCGATACCGTCTACAGGCTCCACGGTGCGCAGAGGGGCATAGAGCATCTGTGCGGCATAGCGTGTAATGACCACAGGCAGAGGCGACTCGCGGCGCGGAGTCGGCGGATCCTCGTCTTGAACGTTGGGCTCCGACGTGGGGACCGGAGCGCGACTGCTCGTCGGCTTAGAACTTGCCTGCCCGTAACGAGGCGAGGAACCTTCACCTGCAACAATTTTTGCAGGCTCGGGCGCGGGCTGATTTGGTTTACCTTCTGTAGCAATGATGTCCACCAACATGATTTCGCCACTGCTCATATTTTGGAGCTGCAGGCGAGTTGGAGGTATGGGTTCTTTGGCCAGGAGGTACAGTGCGCCACCGGTGCTTTGTACGCGCAGCTTATCAACCAAATTCCGGGGCAGACCCACTCGAACATTTTGGTCGACAAAAACAATGCGTTCCTGGCCGACGATCAAAGGCAGTGCAAGTGGAATTCGGTCCCAGCGTAAAATCTCAACTGCGTTGGCCATGCTGAAGAAGTTGAGCATGAGCATTCCGATAATCAGCAGCCGACGCATCATCATTTGCCTCCCGATCGGGCAGGTTCTGCGGAGACTTCGATGCGCTGAGGATTGCTGCTGTAGCAGTCCCAGGCGAGTCCAAAAGGATTCTTCTCGGGGTCAATGTCGGATCGGATGATGTGCAGCGGGTAACGCGCTAGTGCCCGTTTCACGCGTTCGCCGCCGTAGTGCTCGTCAGCGGTGATATCCAAGTTGACCGTCCAGTCGTTGATGCTGTGCTGCTCAATATGCTGTTCTGTTTTATCGTCAATTCCTCGGCCTGGAATCTCGAATACACCGCGCTCGCGTTTGCGCAACTCCCCACTGTTGCGGCGCAGCTCGAAGTCTTTTTGCAGATACGCTTTGCAACTGGGCGTCAGGTAGCCACCCAAACGGGCGATGTTGTCTTCGTAGTCGGTTTCACCGTCGACGGGCCAACGATTCATCTGCTGGAATATATACAACCCAAAGGCATACACAGACTCTGGGGGGACATCCCACCACTGTCGGGTGCTGCCTGACCGGAGGTCAGGCGGTACATGGATAGTCAAATCACGCGGTGCGCTCTGCCAGCCATAGGCCATGTACAGCCCCAGGGCGATCAGCAGGCCAATGACCAGGCGCAGGCTGTTGATATGGGACAGTTGGGCGTCCACTTTTTTTCGATAAGTCATTGAGCCCCCGTTCTACGGCAGGTCCACGCACCCGTGCGTGTGATCAGGTGGGCCTTGTTCCAGGTAGGAAGATATCGTGCAACGCTCAGTTGCATCTGGCGGTAGAGCCAGGTGTCCGGTCGGCCGCGTTTCCAACGCCGTAAAAAACGGCTGGAGAGGGTCAGCCCAAGGATCGCAAAGAGCATGGCTGTGGCGATAATCAGCGCCCAGATATGGGTCAAAATTGCTGCCAGAATCCCAATTACCAATCCTGAGCCGGCACTGATCGCTAGGGTTGCCCACATTTCATCGGCAGTGAGGCCGCCCATGATGACCGGCTGATTGTTCAGCCGCACCGGTAGGAAAATTAGCGTCCCATCGTCAGAGAGTTCTGTCATGGTCAAGGCTCTTTAAAGAATGTTAGTTGCCTTGGTGATCAGGAAGATGGCGACACCCAAGATGGCCACACCGACAGCGGCCGTCGCTCCAAGATCAGCCCATTTCTTCTTGCCGTGTTGGATCTCGTGGTAAACGCCGAAGGCGTGCCACGCTACCCCGGTGAAAATGACGGCGCAGACGATCAGACCCATCAGCGACATGCCGTCAAAGGCGTAGTTCTGCATGGTTTGCATCAGGTTAGAGCCCTCACCTCGAGTCGGAGGTTGGGACTGGGGGAGGGCAGCCATGGACAGTTGTGGAAGAGCAAGCATGCCGATCAGCATGTAGCGTGTTTGTGAAAGCAAATTCATGGTGAGTCTCCAATACGATCAACTGAGTACAAAGGTGGTGAGGATCATGCAAAGCAGCAGGATGCGAACCAAAGAGGTCGAAGCAATCGTTCGGTCAAGGTTGCCGGTGGCCCATCCTCGGTAGCAGCTCCAGACGGCCCAGGCCCCCCACACGAACGTGATAGCCACGGCCACGCCGACGAAAAATAGGTAGCTCGACGAAGCCGGGAAACCACTCGCCGCTTGAAAGGCGGACGCCTGAGCGCCGTTCATGCTCATGGCTTGCGACCTTCGGTGGTGTATTGGCCCGAAAGCTCGGCTGGATCCCGAGGTTGGGCTCGGCTTGGCGTCAGGTAGCCCTCCAAGCCATGGCGGATTCGGGCGATGTCACCCGCCAAGCGCTGGTAATCGAAGAAGTACCGTTTGCCCGGCTCGTCTGCTACTTGAGCGCTACGACGTGCTGTGTCCTCCAAGGCATTCAACTGGCGGATCATGACGTCCAGGTTGGCCTGTTCGGAGGCAGAAGCAGCTACCGCTTGGGAGGTAGACAGAATGATCCCGAAAAGCGAGATCAGTCCTGTCAATAAGAATCGGCATGTAAGGGCGGGTAGGCGCAGTGTCTGGATCACGGCTAGGCTCAAGTCATTCCTGTTGCCGTCAGCTTGCCGTGATCACACTATAGTCGCCGCAAGAAAACCATATTCCGGGCCGTTAGGATTTCTTCGTACGGTAACTGCACCCTCAGTCTCGTTGGATCGAGCGTTTGAAGAAAAGAAGATAGCCGGTGGGCAAGGCAATGCCGTATGCCCAGCCCTGGGCATTTTGATTGCCAATCTGGACTTCGCCCCTGACTACGGGTTGAACGCTGATCAGTTCCCAACCCTCTTGGCCTAGCTGAGCAAGGCGCTGCTGGTGTTCCGGATCCTGCAGGAAACCTTGAATGTCAGGTTCGGTAGATGGCTCTTCGGACTTGAACATGAAGAGCTTTTTGGTTCGGACGAGATAGTTCAGCGGGGCGAATTCGGTATGGTATTCAAATGCCTGGCGACTCATGGCGACATCCTTCATGTGTGGAGCTGCCAGGTTTTCAGTATTGAGGATGTGCAATCAACCGGAAATACTCTGCGACTGAATCGGTGATTTTCGTTGCTTGGCGAAGCTGACGTTTAAGCCTGGTCGGTGTAGCATCTTAGTGAATCTCATTACTACGAGCGTCTTATGACGGCCTATCAAAAAGATTTTCGACGTTTTCAGTTTCCTGGATATGATCACATAGGTACTTGTTTTTTAAGGGTGCGAGTGAATTCAGATGGAACGTCTATATTTCTATGTTCCCAGCTCAAAAATTACACCGGCACATCCGTGACTAATGTTGTTGAAGAAATTTTCGTAAAAGCCGTGAGTGAGTTGCAGAAATCTGGCCTATTCAAAATAAAGCGTCCACATTGGTACAGTCTCAAGCGCGAGTTGAGCTTTTCAGAAATTTTAGCCCGCAGCTCATGGGTGGAGCATTACCCCAAGGGCGTGGGCATTTCATCCGACAAAGATACATATGCGTTGGTAAGTTTTGATCGCGATCTTAAACCCGCTTGGGACTACGTCTCATTAGAGCGTGCGATAAAAATATGCGGCGTTGAAAAAGATTTCTTCCACATCTCGCAAGAAGATCTCGATTATGAGCAGAAATTGGAGTCTCCCTACTAGCCGTCTATGAGCCGCTAACAGAGGTATCAAAGACGCTCTGCTGGGTGCGAATTCCCTTTTAGCGTACTTGCCCTGCTAGAGATGTTCTTGCATCCACATAGCGCTGCATGATGGATAACACCATCGAGTTTAACGCCAGTATCTTCATTGCCCGCGTCACGGCCACATATAGCAGATTCAGTTCGTCGTCTTTGCGACCCTGATCGATATCGGGCGACAGCGGGTCAGCGCTGAAGTCGTCATACAGGCTCACAAAATCCCATTCTAACCCCTTGGCTTTATGCCCTGTGGTCAGTGTAATCGTGGCATCCAGCTCGTTGTCTACTGACCGAGCCCGCAGTGTCCGGATGCGCTGAGGCAGATCGGGATAGGCAGCTATGATCTTGATCGATCGCAGCATCTCCGAGTCTTGGCTCACCTCGGCAATTTCAACGTATTGCGAGAAGTCCCGGTAATCACGCAGTAACTTACGGTTTTGCACGGATTGGTTTTGGTTGCGGCTGAACAGATACAAGTCTTCCAGGTCGCGCAATGAATAACTGTCGATGCCACCTACCCAATAGATCTTAGGCTTGCTCGCTACCAAGCTAAGCGCGTTCTCTATGACGCCGGTAACCGTGCGATGGATGTATGTGCGATGCGGGAGGTCTTCAGGAAGCGCACGTTTAACCTGGGTTTTGGGGCCTAACCCTTGCAGCTTTCGAGTTTCACCCTTGTAAAAAAGGATGATGTTGGCCACATGCGCGACTGCTGGACCGAAGCGAAAGCTCTGGGTCAGGTAGTGGCGCTCTGCATCGGCCATCCAATCGCTGTTGAGAGCGTCTTCGGCACCACGGAAACGGTAAATCTGCTGGTGAGGGTCGCCGACGGTGACTTTGCAGATGCGCTGTATCCTTACCAAGTCGGCAATGACCGGGTTCACGTCTTGACCTTCATCGAGCAGAATCGCCTTAAATCGCTGACTCAGGTCAGGTTTACTCAACTGATACAGCTTTAAATATCCATCGTGGGTGATCAACATTCCCGTGTCCTGCAGGTCGATCATCCGGTTCCAGATAGTTCTGGCGACACCCAGTGCACTGTCCAGAAATCGTTCCTGCGCGCTGGTGAGCATTCGTTGACCCTGAAACCTGGGAAAGTGTCCGCGGCCGAGCTCGTTATCGGCGCTGGCCATGAAGTTGTTCAGCGTACTCAGTACATCTCGTACCAGCTCCCAGTCCTGGGTATTGATGGCTCTGGCGATATCGGTGAGGCGTAAGTTATTGGTCTGTTTGGCGGCGTATTGGCTGCCATAGACCGCATAAGCCAAGCCATGCGCCGTCTTGCAGACCACATTGCGAGGAAAGCGTCCCTTGGCTGCGAGCTCGACGGGTTTGTTGTAGCAGAGATAAAGCATTTTCACCGAGGCGTGGTGGGTGGCATAACCAACCAGTGTTGTGGTTTTGCCTGTGCCGGCGAAGGCTTGGACGAGTAGCTTCTCTGCTGTTGAATCGACGATGGGCTGCTGTTCTTGTGTCCACTGCATGGGCAGCTCCTAGAGGTATTTTTTGAAACTGGAGACAGTGATGTAAACCGATACGCCCAATAACAACGCGCACGGCAGCAAAATAAGCAGGGGGCTGACGCTGATCGGGATAGCCAGGTAAATTGTCCATGGCACGATGGCCAGCGGAATAATGGTTCCGCGTGCTTTGTGATACAGGTAGCTCGACTCACGGCCGGAGCCGAACTTGCGTAGATCACGTCGCACCAGGCCATCCACCAGGCCCGTAAACGCCGCCAGTGCAAACAGTGGGATTGTCAGTGTCAGGATGACCATTCGTACGCAAAAGGTGAGCACGGTATAAAGCATGGCCAAGCCGTAATCCTGGAACTTGATCATGACCCGACCGAGTTCGTAGCGCAGGTCGAACATGCCGGCGTGCTGCGGCGACGTGGAGCGAGCGTATTGGGTCAATGAGTTAATGCTGTCTTGCAGGCCGCTTTTTACCATCAGCCAATCATAGGTCGTTTTTGCCAGCCAGGTTGCGGTGCGCCCCGGTTCTTTGATGACAACGCTATGTAACAAGTCCTGGGACAGCCAGCCCAGCTCATGTTCAAACATCTGCTGGGCGTGCCTCCATCCAGCTTCCGGCCAGAACACGTACATGCACAGCCACTCAACGAGGATGGCGCCCAGCAGTGAGCCGAACATCACCCCCAGAAAGTGGAAGGGCGCTGAGATCACCATGCCCAGAAAGGATTTTTGCCCTTCCTGCTGTTGCTGGGCTTTTTCCGCGATATCGGCCATCGCTTTGCTCCTTTACGCTAAGCGACTTTGTCGTCGTTGGCCATAAGGCGGAAATCGTCGACCAGGTCTTCGGGTAGCGATTCGCTTAGTGACTGATATCCCGGCGCTTGCCACCATTCGCTGTTGGTTCCTGATCCTTTACGCATTCCTTCAACCAGGGCCTGCAGATCCTTGGGCATCACCTCGTCGGGATCACTTGCCGGCAACGGCATACGGATTTTCCAGAGGTTGCCGCCTTCGATCAGGGCAAAGCATTGCCCCTTGGGCAGAGCAACCACATGCGCCGGCTCGATCATTGGCACGCTGACGCTTTGGATCTGGTCGTGGGTGTTGGAGGTAAAGGCCGTCTTGCCGTTGATTGCGTCATTGGCGCTGCTGGCCGGTGTGCTGGTAAACACCTGAACCTTGGGTAATTGATTGGTCAGCAGCTCGGCAGTGGCGGTCTCGCGCACACGCAACATAAACAGGTTGTTGAAGTTACCGATGACCTGGCCAGCTTTTGCCCTGTTACCGATCTTCGCTTCAATGTCGCTCATGGTCTGGGTATAGGCGGTGACTTGCATGCCGGCGCCGCCGCCTTTGTTGATCATCGGGATAAATTCTTCGCCCATCAGCTCGTTGAACTCATCAGCATGCACGTTGATCGCCACCTTGGCGCCGGAGGCACCGGGCAAGCCGTCGTCGATACCGAACTTGTAGATGTGACCTGCGACTGACACCAGGTCGCTGAACATGGAGTTCCCAACGGCGGCAGCCACTTCGGTATCCGACAGTGCATCCAGTCCCACATAGACCACCGCTCGTTTACGGATGACCTGCATCCAGTCGAAGATGGGTCGCGGATCTTCAAGATCCATGTAGTCAGGCGAAAGCAGCTCAGCAATGCGCCCTGTGGTCAGCTTCTCCAACAGCGGCAGCAGGCTGGCAACGATCTTGTCGAAATAGGTTTTGTCATAACGAACTGCTGATCGCAGCCCCTCCATCACAGGGTCGGATATGCGTTGCTGAGTCAGGTACATGTCCAAGGCCACCACGCGCAGCGGGCGGTCCTTCATGGCGAAACTGAGGTTCTTGCGATCGATCTTGCCCTCAAGCTCAACAATGGTTTGCCAGGCTCTAGGGTCGTGTTCTGCGAAGTGCTTCTGCGCGTACTCAATGAACAGCGCATCGATGTTGGTGACGTGCTTGAGGATCTGCTCGTAATCTGGCCGACGGCCGAGGGCCACCAAGGCACGTGCGATAATATTGACGAACCGCCAGGCAAACTCGCGAAATGCAGCTGAGTTGCCTTCCCCCGACAATTGACCGGCAATCCGGGTGGCCACCTCTGAAATACGGCCAAAGCGGCCCACGGCGTTGTAACGTGCGGAGTAGTCAGGCCATCCCAGGTGGAATACATAAAATTCGTCCAGTCGGCCGGCACGCATGCATTCGATGTACATGCGTTTGAGAAGGTCGGCATCGCCTTTAGGATCGAAGACAATCACCACCTCTCGATCAAGGTTCATCTCTTCGTTTTGTGCCGCTGTGCGCTGGCTTCGATGGACTGGCTGAACGCGTCGACCCATCTGAACGCGGCGCCGAGACCGGCTACGGGTGCGTCTGATGTCCTGGGTGATAAACAGTTCCGCCAGGCGGGTCTTACCCACCCGCGTCGTACCCAGCACCAGGGAGTGACCAACCCGTTCACCCAGCGGTAAGCTAACGTCAATTTCATGGGGTTCTATACCGTGTAAACGCGGTAATCCACCCACTGGCGGCAGTGGCCGCACCGGGTTAATCGCTACGTTCCACGAGGTGGCTTTGGTCAGGAGTCTGAGTGGAAAAGGGGCGAACTCCAGCCGCTCCTCGATGCGCCGTGCCAAGGAATAGATCGAGGTTGGCTCGACATACTCGGCGTATTTGGGCAGATAGGTGTCCATCAATCGCTGGGTGTGTTTCTGAGTCCAGCGGAAGCCCTTACCGATGAACAGACGTTCATTACTGACCGGCATGTCCTTGCTGGTCATGGTGTAGTGGGGGAGACGCCGAATATTGCGTCGATACCGCAATACGACCAACGCCTGTCTCAGGCGCACATATCCAAGAATCAAAAAGCCAAAGGCGGAAACCGTTCCAAATAAGGGAGTCAGTGCAAAAGCCCAGGGCGCAAAAATACAGATCAGTGCTGCAGCGGCGCAGACACAGACCGTGTAAAGCTCGACGGCAGGACGGAGCAATGCCTCAATGGTGAAAGAACCGGCCATGGTTGGAGCCTTCTATCGTTAAGTGGTTTTCAATGGGAACTGTTCGTCCAGCTCCTGGCTTACTTGTGATATCTCGTGTGAAGCCAATCGATCAGCTAATTTCAAGCGCATTGCGATGGCATCACCTTGTTCTGTGGAGGTCACACGACCGCCATACAGCCAGACCAGATACCTCACTTGCTCCAAGATGAGCTGGCATGTTCGCGGGTCTTCCGGTTGTCTGATCACCACGGTGAGTGACTGAGGTGGTGGCATCCTTGCCTCCTATTGCTGAATGGCTGTTGCAGTGATGAGTAGCGGGTAGTGCTTGATTCCAAGACGTTGCGCCAGATCATTCGAGGGGGCTGGGACCATCTGAAGACCATCCGCCCAACGCTGCACCTCGGCAAAGCGTTCGGCGCTGACAACGTTGACCACCAGTCCGACAGCGTTTAGGTGCTTAAGCTGTTCGGTTCGTTGTGATAGCCAAACCCTTGAGCTTTCATCGTCACCCACTAGAAACAAGGGTTGCAGGCCTGGCGCATTGATTACTCGACCCTGAACCTGACCAGGTGACAGTTGGTCTGAGCGCACTGGAAACGACCCTTGACCGCGCACTCCGATATTTTCTAACGGTGCAGACTGGCCTGTAGGTTCTGGGACCAGGTCTTGGTAATAGGGCAGGGCGGAAACGCCACCACGGTCTTCAACCACAATCAATGAGCTGGCATTCGCCACAATGGGCGAGATCGAACACAGCAATAGCATTAAGCTCAAAGATCTTTTCATGGGTTGTTCGCCATTAGGTTGATGCCGGTTACGCGGCTAAGGTGTTTGGCAAAGGCACGTCGGTAGCGTGCGGCAGGTTCACCTCCAGCCGGTCGGTGGTACCGGCCGGCGGCAGTGATCCAGTCACCGCCCTTGGCTTTTTGTTCTGCCAGGATCTGGGCGGTAACCGAGAGGTTCTTATAGGGATCCAAACCTTCGCAGGGAGAGCTGTAACGGTGGCCATTGGCACCTATGTTGGTTTGACCTAGACCAACGTCGACCCGACTGGGACCAGCGGTTTGAAGCGCAATCATCAAAGCCCTGCACGCATCGCTTCGGGTCGCAAACCGGTAGCCGGCGCCGGCGACATTCAATGTCCATGGCCAGGGCACTATTTGGCCGCGTAGTCGCGTCCCGCTCTCCTGCAGTGCGACGGAATAGAGCACCTCGGACGGAACGCCGGCAGGCAGGGCAATCAATTGATAGGCCGGTGGAGGAACCTCCGCACTGTTGGCCAACGCCGCGGCCAACATAAAACAGGCAGCCAATACGGCGCGTACTACTGTCGCTGCCATTGCCCATTCACCTCGCGCACCACAGCAGGTAGCTCGCCGCCGAGCCCAAGGCCAAGCCAGCGGCCGGCATCGTGATTCAGTGTTATCTGGCGGCTGCGTACGCTGGTTGGCTCGATGCCAGCCAGGATTGCCCAGCGGCGGATGGTCTCGTCGTCCCCTTGGCTGCCCACGAAGTAGAGATCGAAGGGTTGTTTCTGAGCCTGGAGGTCTTTCACCCGGGCAATACAGCTGGTGCAACTGTCTTGAACAAAAACGGCTAATCGACCTGAGCCTTTGAGAGCATTTGCCGCGCCGGAGGTTTTTGGAGACAGCGGCTCTGATGAAATTTGAATGACTTTTTCGTTGGGGTATAGGCGAGCGAAGGCTTGGTCATACGCCTTTTGATAAGCCAGTTCCTTGTCGATGCGTTGCCGTTCAGCTTGCACCTGCAGTTCAGCGTAACGCCGGCGTTCTTCCGCTGATTTAGCTTCGATACCCAGTGCAGTCAGAGGATCCAGTCCTGGTGAATAGATGCCCCGGGGACCTTCCATGACGGTGCGATAGCGACTCCACTCTTGGGGTGTTAATCCCCACTCGCGGGCCAGTTCTGTCTGGCTGGCCCCTTGGGAAGAGTTCTCGGTTTCGCTGTTCTGCGTGCTGGTGATGGACGTTGAAGGCCCAGGAGCAGCTGAGCAACCATAAGCCATCACAATGGCTGCCAGACCAATAATCAACGAGGCGTTTGTAGCGTTCATTTTCTTTGAGAGAGTGAGAAGGCCAAACATAAAGGAGGTCCTATTGCGCGACGGTTATGGTTTGCGGCGTTCCGGCCACCTCGAATCTTGCGGATTTGCCGTCCAGAGCGTTTAGGCGCCAGGCCGTACCCGCCACGGCATCACCCGGTCGGATGAGATAGATCTGGTTTAACTGCGTGCTGCCAGGCGGTGCTACGGACAAAAAACGCTCACCGCCCCGGTACTCAATACCGACGATGGTGAAAGGCGGCGCTTGCGGTGTGATAAGGCTGGTACTGGGCTTCTGGGCGGGACGAGGCTTGCGTACAACAGCTTTGGGCTTAGACGGTGGGGCTGAAGGTTGCTTGATCTGGGCTTGGCTTAATTCGTGAACACGGCTATCGAGCGTTTCGACATTTGCCTTGAGCACCACCAACTCACCAGAAGACGCGACATTACGAGAGAGATCCTGCACTGATTCGGTTGCTTGCTTCGCAAAGGCCTGCGCGGCATCGATCCGATTTGACAGCGCTTGTTGTCCGGAGCGGAAGTCATCGTTGCTGACCCACTGCTTGCCATCCACAGTGTCCAACCGTTCATCGACTTTGCTCAGGCGCGTCAGCATTGCGTCCAGGGATTCTTTATCAGCAGTCGTAGACATGCTGATCCTGAGTAGGGACAGCTGATGATGTTCATAGGCCAACATGCCTGTCAGGGCGACGAGGCAGAGGCTGAGTATCACAGTGGTTCGGGTAGGGCGTGGTAGGTTCATGGGCGTCCTCGCGCAGAAGCGAAGACACCCTCTCAAACCGGCTATTGGTGTGCAGCAGGAAATAGGTTTTCCAGACTGCTTTGTTTTTAGGGCATGCCGTTGTGAACGGTTTGCCTACGGACAGCTAGGTTGCACCGCAGTGACGGACACCTACTTTGCGATATTTCTGAACAAACCCTTTAACTGTAGATTGCCCGAGTCAACCAAGTGGTTGTCATCATAGTACAAAGCCACTCCATTTTTAGATCCCATGCATTGCCCATTTGGGCAAAGGTAAGAAGTCGGATCAATAACTGTGGCGTTACACTGTTTCGCAGCAGCGTCTATTGCATTGTTGGCGTCGTAATTCCGCTTCTGATAGCTCAGAAGAGAAATCGAGATGTCTGATTCATGTTGAAAAATACGCTTATGCAAATTTAATCCTTTATAAACGCTAAAAGGCATTTCAGGGATAGGTCTAACGATGTATACAGGATGATTTTTAGCGATAGAGCAAACAGTTTTTGCATATTCTGAAGTGTAGGCATTGATAAATTTCTGACCTTGAAGATGCTCTTGTCCTGCTATATAGGTGCGATAGTTATTTCCACGGCTTGTGTCCAAATACATCGCTGCCCGGCTAAATAGGATAACGGGAATACCCTGGTAGGATTTAGCCAGTGTATCCAACTTTTCACGCATAAAACCATGGCATTTATCAGTTAGCTCTTTGTCATGCATCTCAAAGTTTTGCAGTATCGGGCAGCCACCACGAGCCCAAGACAAAGCCGCTTGTTTATTCTCCATTTGCACTGCTGCTGCAGTTGATTCTGCGTGACTGTCACCGAACAATATTACAGATATTTCTCCAGAGCCAAGCTTGCAATCAGCAGCACCATAAGGGTTGGGGTAGCATTTTCGATCATAAAGCTTGCTTGTGTATTCAGGTCGACCTAAGTCGACGTAAGCAAACCTTACTTCAGGATGATCTTTGACTACTGAGGAGGTAATGGCAGATATACCAACCGTGACCACAACTAGACTTATGTATTGTATTGCTGCTTTGCGTGAAGCTGTATTTTTGTTTGTTTTCGATTCAACGAAGTAAAAGGATAGGGTTCCCATTATAAAGGAGAGAATTATCGCGCCTACCACATGGGGTAAGCTATTCAATAAGCCACAGGTGTATACGAATACAACTAGTGGCCAATGCCATAGGTACACGGAGTATGAAACTGTGCCCGTAAATTGTAGTGCTCGATTATTGCCAAAAATCGATTGCGAATTAGCTGAAATTACAAGGGCTGCTCCGAGAACAGGAACCAAGGCTAGATAACCCGGCCAAGGATCTTGCTCAGTGAAGCAAAAAATACTCATGAGAATAGCTGCTAGGCCAAGGCCCTCACACGCATATCCCAGTCGTCTATTGAAGTGAAACGGGTACAAAAATACCAATCCGCCGACGATTAGCTCCCAAGCACGAGTAGGTAGCATATAGAACGCGAAGACCGGGTCAGTATTCGAAATATAGATCGAAGTTGCCAGAGAAGCTATAGCGAGAAAAATCAAAGATATTTTGGTTTTTTGAGTGCCAAATAACTTGTGAAGGCCCATTAAAATGAGTGGGTAAACGAGGTAGAATTGCCATTCGACAGATAGCGACCAGGTATGCAGTAGCCAATTTTCGTGCAGTGGTGCATCAAAGTAGTTGCCAGTTTTGGCAAACATAAAGTTTGAGCTAAAGAAAAGACTGCTTTTAATTGACCGAATTGTTTCGCGGTAGTCATCTAAAGGAAGGTATATGAACCCAAATATCAGCAGTGCTGCGCATAGTGCCACGAGTGCCGGAATAATGCGGCGAGCTCTCGATACATAAAAATTTATAATGGAAAAGTTCTGTGCCTGCAAACCTTTGAAGATAATTCCGGTCATCAAAAAACCGGAAATCACAAAGAAAACGTCGACTCCTACGAATCCCCCAGCAAATCCACTGATCTGGAAGTGAAAAAGCACTACGGATAGAACCGCCAGTGCTCGTAGTGCATTTATACTTTTCCGGAATTGCATCTTCGCGTCCATGGTCACCTACATTGTGGGGTGGCATTGTAGTGGCCATGGAGTCGCATTTGAACAAGAAATTGGTGTTCGAGGTCAGTAGCTTTTATCGGAGATGTCTCTGGATTAGAGGAGGATCGTCCGCATAGGCATTTTGCACATGACAAGCTGAGATTAGCTTCTGAACAAAAATGGCCACCCGAAGGTGGCCATGCAGTCATGCAGCAATCAATTGTCTTGCGAGTGCCATTTCAACCGAGTCCCCATCCTGGTTTAACGAATCAAGGCCCGAATCAGGAACATCTCCCGACGTGCTTTGCGCCACGGCGATCTTTTTGGCCATCAGCTGCAGACAGGTGATCTGAGAGCTGTTGGCATAGCCAAAGAAAATCACCCGCACGGCTTGCTTCTGCCCAATCCGCCAAGACCGTCGAGCTGCCTGTTGAAGGGTGTACACGTTGTACCCCGTCTGCAGGAACGCGATGGTCGGAAAGTCGAGCAGATCCAGACCGGTCTTAACCAGCTCCGGGTTAGTGATCAGCACATCGATCCCACGATCTACCTGGTCGAGAATCCAATCCTCGCGCCTGGCGGTATCGACTGACGCCCTTAACACCGCCACCTTCAACCCGGCCTGTTCCAGCAACCGTTTGAGACGTGAAGTGGTGTCACGAGTGCCGCTGTACACGGTGTAGACCAAGACTTTGCGGTCTTTGGCTTTTTCCGTGAGGCAGAGGTCGAGTAGTGCCTGTTCCTTGGGCATACGTTGCCCATCTGCAAAGATCGACGGCACAAAAGCCAGCGTGTCCTTGCTGCGTGGATGTTTGACAATCTCCGGCCGGAAGCAACAGTCTGGCCAGGCCAGCAGTACGTTAAGTACGACCCCCAGAAGGGTCGTATCTCGGCGTGCCAGTGCCTGGCGAAGCTCCTGGGTCAGTTTTCCTGCCAACTGCTGATAGGCCGAAGCCTGTTCAGCAGACATGGCTATGTCAATAAACTCCTCTTGGTACGCCGGCAACACGTTCCCACCGATATCTTTGAGTTTCAGGAACACGGTGAACGGCAGCACGAAGCGGTGAATGCCTTTTGGGCCAAAGCCTGGGGCCTTCACCGTACGCACTGAGAGTTTTTTACCCTTGGCGGTTTTATGTGACTCGTTATCTCGCTCGGTGTAGATATCCTTCAATACGCCGTGATCCCGCATGAACGACATGGCCGCAGGGGCCATGCTGCCGCGTGCGTTTGGTCGATAACCGTCCTCGATCATGCGGCGGGTAAGGATCCGAAATAACAGATAAAACAAGTCGTCGGCATAGCCGCCCATAAGCGTACCGGTCAGCAAAACACACTTGCGTGCTTTAGCTGCCAGTACGCCCATGGCCTGGCCCTGAGCAGAACCACTATTTTTGTACTCATGGCCTTCGTCCACCACTAGTAGGTCGAAATACCCATCAGGCAACTGGCGCTTGATGAACTCCGTGGGTTGGTAACCGCCTTCACCAAAGCCAAACTCGATGTTGGCCATGGCACGTTCCATGCGTTTGGCCTGACGGTCGCTGAAGATGAAATTGCCTTGAGCGTCCATCAGGTTGATGAACTCGCTGACGTTATCGATCAGCATCGAGGCGAGAAAGTCTTCCCCGAAGTCGTTCAGCAGTCTGTCAGCGCGCACCGGGCCAATGGTCGGAATCCGGCACATTGATTTCAAGATGGTTGCTCGGCGTGTTCCGCTTTCAGCTTTGCCTGGGCGCATCAGCGTCCAGAGTGGGCCTTGGCAATGAGGGCAGCTACGACGGCGTTCCTCTTGGTGAAACTCTTCGACGGTTAGCCGGTTGCCTTCCTGATCCTCCAGCAGCCGTCCGCAGTCGGGACAACCTGCAAGGTGATGGTTACCACCCGCACGGCGCGGCCAACACACCGAGCGCCAGTGAAACCCCATCCGCATGCGCACGCGCCCGAGGATGAAGAACTCCTGCCGCCCGTCGTAAGGCTCTTTCAGTTGGTCGCGCAGCTTGAGCAGCTTGACCAGGCTGTCAGGTCCATTGAGTACCCAGACGCGTGCGTCTGGGATGGTTTCGAGAATCTCTCGCCGCCACTTGTAGACCAGGTGTGGAGGCGAAACGATCAAGGTGCGGCGATAGCCGGCTTTGTGCATGACGGCGGCTACAGCGATGGCCATCATGGTTTTGCCAGTGCCCATCTCTGCGTTGATCACTGCAGCCTGCTCGTTACGATCCAACAATAACGCTGCAACGGCTTGTACCACTTCGGCCTGAGCTGAAAAGGGCTGACGTTTGAGTTCATCCATCACCCGTTGCCGGGCTGGGTTGATGTGACCGGCGTAGACCGGTGGGTTTGATCGGTTGAGTGAGTCCAGCAGCTCATCACCGAACTCGTCGATGAATTCGGTCAAACCGATGGAAAGTGGTGAAAGTGGGGTATGTGATAGGTCGTTCATGGTTGTTTCTCCTGGAAGGATAAACAGGGCATGCACGACACCCCTAGGGGTATGGTGAATACCCTGAGGTTTGGATAAGGGAATGCCTTATTGGTAGCGGGTCAGTAGTCCGATGGCAGCAACAAGGTTGTTACGCTTCGGTCGGCTTCAGTGATGATCCAGAGCCGGGTTTCATCCTCGGCGTCGATGTCGTAGCTAGAGAACAGACGCTCTCCAGTAGCCAGGGCTCGTTGGTTACTGCTCCAGTCTTCCTGGGGCAGCTCTCCCCAGTCACCGGAGAAATGCCGTCGCAAGTAGGTGCTTGGGTCGAGATGGCCGTGCTCCACCAGGTGGTGTACCGATTGGGTCAGTACCAACTGTCCAGCTTCAAACGTCACGCGTGAGGTGGTGTCCGAGACCGCCGGTGCAATCGGCTCGTCAGTTTCAGGTTGTCGATCCGCCGAAGAGGTGATGGTGATAACGCGTCCTTGGTTGGCAGATCCCGGCGTCATGTCCCATGCCCGAATGATAGGCACGAAACGATCGGTCAGGATCCTTACCTCAGAAACGTTACCGTCCTGGTCTTCGGTAAACTCGGTCTTGCGAACCTTGTCTTTGTAAGTATCGCCTTTGAGCACCAGCACTCGCCCGGACTTCGAGGTAACGACGCCCGATATTGCGCCGGCAGCCAGGGCTAATGCCAAGTGCCACCGGGACAGCTCACGTACTGGTGGTCGTGGTTGAACACCCGTTTGACCAAAGTGCAGGGTGAAGTCTGGCCACATGCCGCGAAGCTGTTTGACTTCAGCGCTTAGCTGCTCCGGTTCGAGGCTGATGCGATAGAAGTGCTCCAGTTCGCTGGTCGACGACAGGACCCTATAGGGCTCCCAAGACCAACTCTCAGGTAACACTTCTGCATTCAACGTCCCGGCGCCAATCGCCTGAAGGCGTGCGCGTACGTATTTGACTTCTTGCGGTCGAGCCAGGTCTTGGCGGCGGATTCGTATACCGAATATCACCACCTGTTTGAAGGTTGGATCAGCGGCATTGTAAATCCGCAGTTCAGTGAAGTGATTGCATAGCCAACTGCAGAGTTCGTCGTCCAGCACATAGTGTGGAACGATGAACACCAACACCCCGCCGTACTGCAGCAGTGGAAGCGCCCGTTGATAGAACATTTTCTCCAGACGCCGGCGACCGCTACCTTGGTACTGTGAGGCACCTGCATGGTCAGCGACCAGGTCACCGTAGGGCGGGTTAAGCCAGAGCAAGCCAAAGGCCTGGCGGCTGATCATGGTGTCCATCAGATCGCTATGCAGCACACGATCCAGGAGCGTCCTGCAATGCGCAGCACGCTCCTGGTCGTATTCAACTGCGAATGTGTCTGTGCGGTCTCGCCCAAGAAAATGTGCTGCTTCGGCCAGGGCAACCCCTTCGCCGGCACATGGATCGCAGATCCGCATTTTGCCGGTGGGAGAGGGGGCCAATGCCTGCAGGGTCCGTTCCAGAGTCGTTTCGTCGGTAGGGTAGTAGCCATTGCGAGCGAAGTTGCGCGCCAAGCGTGGGAACATCAAGGCCATGATGAAGCTCCTGAATGAAGGCTCAAAACTGAGCGTGGGTTGAGAGAAGCCCCTGGCGGATCAGATCACCCAGGGCGGGTTCGAGTACGTCGAGCTGCAGCGACAAACGCCAGGCCGAGATAGCACCTAACGATCCCGGTAGGGACTGCAACATGTCGTGTTGGGTGAGCACTTCCATAACTTCGTTATGCCAATGCGGTAGCAGCGGTAATGGGCATGTATCCATGACCAGGGGCCAAAGCTTTTGAAGAGGCGATTGCCCGTCCTGTAGAAGGGCATAGGAGAAGTGGTTAGCCCGGTCGGGCTGCGCGCAGCGCCGGTCGAACAGCCAGAGGTGTACTAGGCTGCCGAATAACGTCCCGCGAAATTGCCGGGTGGTTCGTTTTTCCAGCAGGTCGACGTTGGGGAAGACAGGAAGGCTCCGGCCGTCGGAGACGATATGAAACTGGTCAAGACCGTTTTCAGCGGAGCCGAGGGTCAGTCTGGCCAAGAACTCCTGCAGTGCCGTGTCACGGCCCCAGGCCGAGAGAAACACTAAGTTGCGCTGCGCGTCGCAGGCACAGGCATCGACGTACAGATCAGGACATTCGTCAACCTGATACAGCCGTGTGAGAGAAGATGTGGACATCGAGCATCCTCCGGATCGGAGGGCGGCCCCGCCCAGAAGGGGCAGGACACTGCCCCTCGGGGTTAATGGTTGGTGGGTTATCGATCGCGCTTGAATGAGCGGGTGTGTGGATCGAAGCTTGTGGTCGTGTCGCCCTGGAACAACGGCGATTGACCTATCATGTAGAGGTTGACCCGGTACAGAGGGCGCAGTTGTAAGGCAGCGTTCGCTTGCGTTTCTGTCAGTCCGATTTCGATGAAGTGCTCGCGCATCTCGTCATCATCGGACACGTCGTTGTTGGTCAGTTGGTCTTCGACGGTCAGCAGAATGTGCTCACCGATGTCTGAAAAAGTCGGATTCATGGAGTGCTTCCTTGGTGGTGGAGCTCCCGCAATGTGGGAGATTGGCAGTTCCAGGTTTGTTGCTTGAAGTCCAGCACATAGCCAAGCTCGCCGAGGCGAGTGCATTGCTGACGTAGGCGCTGACGGTCAACGGTGGTGTCAAGTTTTACCGCATCCCCCAGTGGCCAGATCGTGCCAAACAGTACCGCGTCTAGCGCTGTGGCATTTTCCGAGCTGGGTAGTGGCATCCCAAAGGGGGCATCCTCTGGTGATGACGGTTTGTCGACGTTGCTTACAGTCGTTGTGATGGGGAGCGTTTTGCGCTGTCGCGCTGGCTTTGTTTGAGTTGAAGACGATTCTTCATCTATGGGATCTGGCTCGCTTGGTGAAAGCTTGGCAGCGTCTTCCGCCGTCAAGTTGTCTACGTCATCGAGGCTCATGCTTTCGAGCTTGGCCCGGATCTCAACCACTAACCGGCCGGCGGTTGAGTAATACGAGGGGCGTATTTCAGTGATGAGGAAATCGCCTCTGTATTTGCCTTCATCATATTGGTCGAGAAGCGCGTCTTTGATAACGAACTCGCCGATTGAAGTGGATAGCCGCCCGACGTTGAAGTCGCCATTGCGGCCGCTGATAGTGCGGATGGCCAACTGGCCTGGGATGTTGATCATGGGCAGCTCCACACTGCATGGGTGTAAGGCTACGAGCATTACTCGCACAATGAAAAAAGCCCGACAGTGTCGGGCTTGGGGTGGTGCAGTGAGTTCAGAAAGGTTTATGGGCAGGAGGTATGGGTTTCTTCCTTGAGTGAGATGTACAGATAGAATGAACCTGGTGGCGATTCTATGCGGTCAAGTTTTAGGTCCAACCAGACACGATCCGAGTTGTCGCCGGCAGGCAGCAATCGATAGAGCCCGAAATGGATTTGTGTACAGTCAGGCTGCATATGCAGTTCTCGGTAGGCCTCCAGGACGACATCGCCCAGTCGGTTACTGATGACTGATACATCCTGTGGGTTTTCGATATGCACCGCTTCTTGCCAGGCCCGAGGCGTTAGAACGACCGGGAGTTTGAGCAAGTCAGACGATACGAGGTTATTGGTGGTAAGCATGTAAATCTCCAGGTGCGAAAACCACCTGGCCCGTTCGGGAGATGGTTTCCCGATGGGTCTTTATGCTGATTTGGAATCAGCTTGAGAGTCAGCCAGTGTTTCCTGGCGGGTTAGTAGTATTCGGGGTGCATAAGCTCATCTTCCAACTCCCAACGAGCCCTCCGATATTCCTTGAGAAGTCCGAACTCAGACAACATTGGGCTGTTTACGGGATTGAATTCATCTCGATGGTCCATCTTTGCCAATGTGATCACCCCATCCAGTACTTCTAACCAAAGATCAGTAGTAAGGGTGTAGCGCGGGTCTTCATCGGGATCGAGTGTCGGGTTGCTCGGCAGTAGCTTATCCAACTTGCTGTAAACACTAGCTTGAGCAGCTAAAAGACCGATTTCGGTCAGCAGCGGCAGTCGTTGAGGATTCATCATCATGGTTTATCTCCAGCGTTCGGAAATCACCAATCCCGAAGGGAGGCGTTCCCTTCGATATGAATATTGAAAGGCGCCCAGGGGGGCGCCATGATTTCAATCATGCTGATTGACGTTGTTCAGGATCTGGCTGTCCTTGGCCGTTGTCATCCGAGTCATCTACAGCAGCACGATCCTGGGCAGGAAGGGGCTCAGCAGAATCTTTCGGTTTGACTTGGTAGACAGTATCGCCATCGACCTTGATCCAGCCGATAAAAAGAAGACGTCCTTTGAGGCTTGCCCCAGGTTGACCCTTCTTATCGCCCTTTTCATAGATAAAGCAGTCGGTCCAGATGTCACCGATACGGAAGCTCACAAGGACCTTCTTTCCTGCATCAACTGCAGCTTGGCTACGACGAATCAGCTTTTCAGCTTCGGCGCCGACGACATTGCAGTCGATGTAGGAGTACTCGGTGTCGTCAGACGAACCGCGTAATGCAGCAACAGTGACAGCCATGAATGGCTTGCCCTTGCCGCGTGGTTTCACTTCACGGATACGGTTAAGGTAACCAATACCGGTGGTGTGCAGGTCGAAGAACTTGGCTTCGTTGGTTTGAGTAGTGCTCATGGTGATTCTCCAATTTCGAAATAGCAGAAAGCGGAGAAACACTTCGCCCTTGGGGGAAAGTATTCCCCGCGAGGGTGGGTAGAGCAAAAGGGTTTGCTTAGTGCAGCATGAACTTCACTGCGGTGATAATCACACCGGCAGTAAATGACATCATGACGCCCATGCGCAAAGTGAGTTTGAGTTCGACCTGAGCGATATCAGATTTCAGTTCAGTTCGAAGAGCGGCAATATCAGCCTTGGTTGCGAGTAGCGATTGCATGTCGGTCTCCAAAGCTTCAATAACAGCATTTGCTTTCTGTTCCGGAACGTTGATCGAAATCAGCGCTTGGTAGAGAGCCAGTTCGGTTTTCATCAGACCTCCAAAAAAGTGAGAGGCCTGCCCTGACGGGAAAGGCCCGTCATGGGTGGGAAAGGTGCTTCCATCGACAAAGTCGACTGATCGCGCTACCGGAAGCTATGGCGATCTTGGGAGTGGATCAATGCGGTAAACCGCATCGTAGTCTTTCGGATCCAGACTACATGGGCATGTTGCTGACGACGTCAGCTATACATGGACACAGCATGAAAATCCTGTTGCTGATTGTCAAGCCCCAGCTGAAGGGTTTCAGAGAAACCTCCCCAGCGGGAGGTTTCCCTGCTGGGGTGAATGAGGAGAGGTTTAGCAAGCAACAGGTGTCAGCTGTTGAGCCTTGCCCCGGGAACGCGGTTTGCGCACCGGCTTTTCGACCTCACGAGTATTAGCCTTGTACCAAAGATTCAGATCAACACCTTTGGCACGGACCATGGCTGGCAAGTGATCCATTTCACGCACCATGCTGTCAGAAACGCAGGGTGGTGGAAGCTGCCCGTGAGACTTCGCCTGCGGCTTATCTGCTGGACGTATGTTCGATTTCTTCATGGCACGCAAAAACTCTCGGGCAACAACGCCGAGTGCGAAACCGAAGTTATAAGTGAGTTTGGACATGGTGATTCTCCTGCAGGTTGAGATGCGGAGAAAACACTGGCCCTGTCGGGGAAGTGATTCCCCGCGAGGTGAGTAGCATAAGGTGCTTCTATCGACGTTTGTCGACCGACCGCGCTACCAGAAGCTCAGCGGTCTTGGGCGAATCAACACGATTGACGTGTCGCAACCTTAAAGATCCTGGTTGCCTGGGCATGATGCTGACGACGTCAGCAAAACACGTCCATATCATCGAAGGGGGGATAGTGATGTGTCAAGCGGGGAGGGATATTTCGGGGAGGTCAAAGCAGATCGAATTTTGCAGGAGAAGCTACCGAGAGTAGCTGGGTCAACAGTCACTCTCGGATGTAGTACTAAGCGTCTTTCAGAAAAAAATACCACCTGTGCGGGATAAAGGCGTCATCGATCCCTGGGCTGTGATCTGAACGTCTCACTTCCTACACCTGGCCGATTATCGTGGCTGAGGCCAGCAAACATAAGGCACGCATCCGCGCACAAAGGGAGCCCTGCGTTTCGCCGGCGGGCCACCGGCAGGGAAAAGCAGCTACCAAAGGGTAGCCTGATAATCCTTCGCAAGATCATCAGGCTACCCTTTGTGTGAGCTTTAAAAAATGTGGGCCACAACACCAGTGTGGCCCTGAGATTACTGTGCTTCGAACCTCATCAAAGCCCTATGTGCCTTTGAACTCGCAATTCACGAGTTAGACGGCTGCGTGTCTGGCTTGAACAGGGAGACACAGGGAGAGCTTTGAACCAGATCCGCACGCCCTTCCCGGAGCTCAGCGTGCTTTGGGGATGGAGATGAGGCGAACCGCATCTCCGGGCGCTACTGATGACCGCCAGTAGCCAACGGGGTGGAAACGTTGTTGCGTGCATTATGTTGTTAGGCTGGGCGATATGCAACATAGCCAGTGTTGACCTGGGCTTTGATCAGTTCACTGCAGTGACGGCACCGTCAGGTATTACAGATGGAATGGGGATACCGGTCACTCCCGCTTTCGGGGAGACAAGCACTCCCGCGCGATTTACGCCAACGGTAGTCGACTGCGTCAGATCGACCAGCGTCGCTGGCATCCCCGCCGGCGCCGTGCCGTTGTAAAAGGTGTAGGTTGTTCCGGCATTGATGTAGGCCTCAATACCGAGCGGTTTCACAAACCATGTCGGCAGGTTCAGTGCAGTGTCGTCAGGCTTTCCAGAGAAGCCAGGATTGGACTGCGCAAACCCGGCGGCTGCCGATCGGTAAATCAGAAAGCTCCGTCCTAGCGAATCAACGGAGGCGAAGTCGGAGACGGTTTGGGCCTGTTGTTGGGTTTCCATAACGATCCCCGTGGCAATGATTAGAATCATCAAGACAGCCCATTGCAGTGTCATATCGGTGATCTCTTTGGTGTACGACTTAGCTACGTGAATGAGAAGGCTGAAAATGGCTCATTCATCTTTGTAGCAAGAGTAAGAGACGCACGGATTGCAGCCTCCGATGGCAATGGCAAACTGATTATTGGCCTTGTAACCGACAGGACAACTGCATGAACCTGTATATGGATTTGGCCCTGGGCAGCCGCCAGCCGTGTGCGAGGCTGTCCAAAATGAGCCGCCCCATCTGCCAGCGCCTCCAACGCCTTTCCATACGCCGTTCTGACAAGAGAGCACTATTCCCACTGCACTCTTTGCGATGAGCGTGCGATCGCTGCAGGCGGAACCTTCTGTAGCAAGACCACCGACGGAGATGAATTCGTTGGTAGCGATTCGATCGTAGGCCGTTATTTTGCCGGTTGAAGTGATCTTCCCACCCCAGAGCTGGCCGCCGGTTGAGAAGTTTTTGTCGTTGTATACCTGGACCCAATCGGGGCTGTTCTGATAGATACCACCTCCCCATTTTTCGCTGTACCAGCCAGTGTCACCCCGAGTTCTGAACCATCCACCCGTGTACGTTTCGCCCGTGACGTTCGCGGTCGCCGCGTTCACATTCGCGGTGGCTGTGACATTGCGCGCTGTCACGTCGGCACCAGTCGTAACGTTGCCAGAGGCGGAGATGCTCCCCGCATTATTAATGTTGTGGTTGCCCATACCGAGATCAGTATTCATTGTGTTGAGCTCGGGATGGTTTGGCACAGCATTTCGATACAAGTAATCGTTGGCCAAGGCGCCGTCCATGAGAAACAGTGCACTGGCAGTGTGGCCTGGCCCAGGCGCAATGGAGTAATTACTCAGCGCGACTTGCCAGCCGCCGCGGATGCCTTGAACGACGTTAGGGTTGGTTGTAGATATAAAACCACCAGGTCCTCCAAGGTTTTCAGCAATGGCACGCACACTCATTTCCGGAAGCGTCTGTCCGCCCCTGGTGACCACAATCGCTTCTAGCTGATTGGGATTGGGTTTACGGGCAAGGCCAAGGATGGTCTGCCCGAAAACATTGGTGGAACTGTAACCTGCAGGCAGGTAATTAGCGTTGATGAGCATCGGCACCGTAATTTGCACTGGCACTGTCGCCGACGCGTTGGCGAGCACTACGTTGAAATTGTCTTTCAGGTACTTGGCCTGTGCCTCTGAAATAGTGCGCTGTTGATCGGCCGCAATTCGATAATCCTGGGCATCCATTTGTTTGATTTGCCAAACCATCGCCAAGGTCACAACGACACCAAATACGAGCAACCCGATTGCCATGTCCAGGCTCAAGAAGCCCTGTTGTTTAGTTTTACTGGTCATTCCAGAGGCTCCTTGATGATTGGTGAGCGATATCTTGTTCCAGCAGTGTGATTTTCCCTGCATGGACTTTCTCTCGAATGCTGGCACTGTCAGAACCCGTAAAGAGCAGGCTCTGCAGTGTCAATCGACGAGTGCCCTCACTGCCCGACGACAAAGCCTGGTGAACGACGGCTACAAGCCCTTTGGAAAGTAATTCACGGGCGTTACTCAGCAGGGGCTGCGCTAGGGCTGATATACGCTCAATACCTTGGGTGACGCTGCCGGCATGGCCGGTGCAAATAATTAGGTGCCCGTTGATGGACGCCTGAATGACTTGTGCGGCGGTTGCACTGTCGCGAATTTCACCGACAAACAACAAATCAGCTCGGGTGCGCAATGCCAATATCAACGCCTCCTCGTAGCCGCCCATCCTGCGTGAGACTGGAACCTGGATGCAGCGTCCTTTGCCGTGTTGACCGTTCAAATAGGGTTCCGGTGGGTCCTCTACAGCGACACAGATTCCCCCCCAGGTTTCAAGACGCGCTTTTACCAGCGAGGCCGCGCTGGAGGTTTTCCCAGAGTCCATTTCGCCGCAGATAAAAATCAGGCCACGGACTGTTTCACTCATCAGTTCGTCCTGGAGGTAATCAGGCAAGCCCAACATGTCCAAGGGACGGATCTGAACCGATGATTTGCTCAGGATGAAAACGGGCTTTGCGTTCAAGTCCAGCAGATGGGTGACGCGAAGGACTACTCCATCTTCAATCAGAGCGAACTCAGGATCCTTTGTCTCAGCGTATTTCGCTTCACATTGCACACGTAAGCGGTCAAGCGCTGTCCGCCACTCGACGGGTGCTTCAACCCTTCGCGCCTGTCCCGGTAGGCCTTTGGCATCGGCAAAATCGTCACCTAGGTACAGGTCGACGAATTCTGCTTCGGAGATCACGCTCACACAGGACTCCTTAGTACGAGGTCCAGGCGATGGTGTTGGCATCCGAAGAGCAACTAGTCGCAGCGGCCACCGCTGTGATTTCGCCGGCAATGGCAGTACCACCGTTGATCGCCGTTGTGGTCTGTTTGTCCTTGGCCATGTTGGACGCAAGCGTGATGCAGGCATTCTTCGGAAGGTTGGATTCGGTGATGGTGAAGGTCATGCCGTTGCTGGTCACAGTAACGGCTCCGTTCCAACGGTTGGATAAGGCGTTGCCGTTAATGCTCATACCACCTGTGGCCTCCAGGTTGATCAAGGACGGGGCCAGGTTGGTACCGGCTGTTGCGTACCCTGTTGTGCTTTTCAGCCTTTTGGTATTGCTCAGCAAGGTGCCCAGGTTGCTCTGTTCAATGGTGACGTCCGAGCTACCGAACGTTCTATACCCCATGAACACGATGAAACCGAGTGCCACGGCGATCAGCATCAGCCAGAACATCCCGTCCAGGGAAAGAAATCCGCGTTGGTTTTGGCGGGTATTTGTTCTCATCTTTACGACCTCATTTGGGTTTATTTAAGCGTTTCTGTCACATTGCCGGCCAACTGGAAGATGCCGATCACCACCAGAATCATCATGATTCCCATGGCCATCGAGGACACCCCAATAAGCGACTTCGCGATGGCCTCGACGCGCTGGAGCGTTTGCTCCAGCCAACGGTTGGAAAACCTTTCCATCGATTCGGCGAAGCCTTTGCGGGTGGCGAGCACTTCAAGAAAATGCATGGCCATTGGGTCTGGAAATTCATGGCCAGCAAGTTTCAAGGCGGTACCGAAGTTTTTGCCGGCACTGACACCGTAATGAATGGCGCTCAACCGTTCCTTGAGCCATGGAGATGCGTTGCGCTGCAGCGACTTCAATGCGTCGAGCTGGTTGATGCCTGAGCGCAACATCACGGCCATGTTGAGCAAAAAGATGGAACCGTGAAGCGCCTTGTAGACCGACCAAGGGGGAAGGCGCTCTGCTCGGACTCTCAGGACCTGGAGCAATTTGTTCAACTGTAGCTTCCATGACGGGCTGGCGGCCGTGATCTGAAGCCCGCAAAACACCGGCAGCGTGAAGATTGATACGAGGATGAAGATAACGACCGCGATCAGGGTCACCAGTCCGTAGTGGGTCACGAAATTCGATAGGGCGTAGAGAAACGCCGGCACACCTGTCCAGGCATCGGGATTGGAGCGCTTTGTCATTGAAGGCACCATCCACGCGGCGATCACATACAGCAGCGCTGCCATAACGCTCCACACGACCGAAGGGTAAACCGTGGCTGAGGCCACCAGCTTGCCGATCCTCTGGCGTACTTCAATAATCCTCACGCAATCCCTAAAGGCCTGCACCAGGTTGCCGGTCTCTTCCCCGGAAGCGATCAGTGAGTTTTCGTCATAAGGCACCCAGCCTTCGCATGAAACGCTGAACGACTTTCCTCCTTTGACCGATTGCGCGATTTCACGACAGGCAATCGATACAGGGTGGCGTTTCTGGCCGTTATCACTGAATGCCCGCGCAACAGTATTCAGGGCATCTTCAAGTGAAACGCCATCCCCGTGGATGCCCATAAGGCTTTCATAAAATTGAATTCGCTCGTTCTTGCCGAACTGTTTGGCGTAGAAGGTTTCTGCCCAGCGGTTTAGCACCGCTCTGACGTCACTCAGCATGGGCGAGCTCCAGGGTTTGCCGGTCAAAGTCCAACGGCCCCACCATCATTTCGGCGTGACGTGGATCTACCAATCCTTGTTTGAGCTTGAGGATTGTGTGGGCAGTTTTGGTGATACCGCCCATTTCCTTCACCCAGTAACGACGTGCTGCACTGGCCCCTTTTTTATTAAAAACGTGCATGAAATTGTTGTCGGTGATGAGCGCCTCCGCGGCTACCGTACGATCAACGACACTCAAACCTTTGCAGTGTGGGCACCCAGGACCTTTGAGGTAGGTCAGGTCGACCGCGTCCAGGCCGCGCAGGCGTTGCACCAATGCACCGTTGAGCTGGTCCAGATGAGCAGCGGCAGGTACACGACAGTGAGGGCATAGCACGGGAAGCAAGGACTGATTGACGATGCTGGTCATCAGTGCGGGATCTGTCACGAGGTAGCGGTCTACCCCCATGTCGATTAGCCGCTGAAGCCCTGCCACTGAGTTATTGGTGTGCAACGTGGAGGACACCAAGTGCCCGGTCATCCCACCACGGAAAGCCGCTTGGGCCGAGGCCAGGTCCCTGATCTCCCCATACATCAGGACGTCCGGATCGAGGCGCATCGTGTTGGTGATGCCGTCGCTCCAGGTTTCTCCTGAGCCCAAAGGGGACTGGTTGGCCATGATTGGATATTCGGGCGGATCCTCCATGGTCAAAATGTGTTTTGTGCCACCGCACTCTTCATAGAGCAGGTTCAGGTTGACCTGCTGAGTCTTAGATTTGCCGGATCCTGTGGGGCCGGTAACCAAGTTCACGCCATAAGGAAAGCTGCGGATACGGCTAAACGCCTCAATTTGCTCGGGGAGAAAACCGAGAGCCTCAAGGGTCATTTTGGTTTTGTCGTCATACAGCAGACGCAGAACCATCAAAGGACCCTCTACGAGCGGCCTGGTGGCAACCCGGGCACCGAACAGACCAAGTTGATCCACGTAGGATCGTTTTATACGTGCGTCCTGGCTGACTTGTGGCTGGTAGTGGTCTTTCGCAACATCACACATGCTGTTGTAGAGGGATGAGCAGAGCTCAAGGCCCACCTGACTTTGATGCTGCTCCGCCTCCCACAACAGTCCGTGGATGCGAAAGAAGATCCTGGTGATGTCGTGACCCACCACAAAGTGAACATCGCTGGCATTATCCCGATGGGCTTTGCCTAGCAGCTGCACCACCTGCGCCTGGCGTTTGGTCTCGGTGGTCGAGAGGGCTCTGCCATTGGCGTCGTCATTCGCCTGGTAGAGCGCCTTGATCGTGCTCATAGGGCAGATCTTGACTGCAAACTGATGATTCTTGTGTTCCAACTCATCCTCGAATGCCATGACATAGGCATCCGTTTGGTGCTGGGCGGACACATACAGAATTCCATCGCTGGTCAATGCGCACAGCTGACGTAACTCCGGTTTCAGCTCGAACGATCCGCCAGGCGCAGTGAGCAATTGCTGATGCGAATTCAGCAGCGCAGCAGCGGCTTCATCGAGGACTGGTTCTGCTTCAGTTTGTATTTCAGTCAAAGTCGTCATTGGCTCGTACCTTCACCGCTGTCCTTGGATCAACCCGGGCAGCGAGGTGGCTGACGGGATGCTGCTGGAGACCGGGTTGCTACTACTGGAGGCGCTTCCCGGTGGAATATTGGAAAACCCGAGCGGGAAGCGCTTGCCATCACGTTCCAGTGTCACGCTGTCCAGGGTGAGGTTCGCCACGCGGTAGCCGCCTGGGAGTTCCCGCGACGAGGCGTCAGCGTCCACTTCAAATCCGCTGCTGTAGAGCAACGTGGCACGAAGCCGCCTTGCGGAGCCGAATATGGCTTTAACGACAGGTAGTTCTTGCTGGGTATCAGTGGCGCGTGTGACGGTGATAGGGGGTGGGAGTAGGCCTTGAGGTACGAATGAGGCTGAAGACTGAGCGGTTGAATGGTTGTCTTCGCCATTGATCGACCGCTGAGCCTGAGCCCTTTCCGCCTGCGCCTTGAGGAGGATCGTCTGACTTTGAACGATGGCCAGCTCTCCTACGTTGACACCAGAGACACTGTTTTCCGCTGCCCAGCCAATAGAGGATCCGGCAGCAATAACCAGGCAGAAACACGGCAGAATTTTACTTCGCATAAAGGTCACCTATAACTGACCACTCAAGATGGTCGGCTTTGTAATCTGCTTTGATTTCTGTAAGACGAAGCCCCTGACTTGGAGCACCGGATAAAGAGTCGATTGGTGTAATACCAGTGGTGTAGCGCAGCTCGAATTGCTTCCATTGAGGCTGTGGTGGGGGGGGGGGAGCAGGTTGACCAGGTAATGCCGGCTGGATGGGCACTACGACCGGCACCTCTTTCAAAACGGGGCTTTGGCCGAAGCTGTGCAGCCAGGAAGACAAATTCGCCAGCATGACGATCGCTTCCTTTAGCGGTTCATCACCGGCTGCTGGCAAGGAAATGTCGAGTTTCAACGTGGCCGAGTTGCCGTCGTCAAAGAAGACCGGCCGATCAGCATAGTGGCCCTGAGTGGCCTGTATCAGTTCGTCGGCCGTGCTATTGCCCGTGCGTCTGTAAGATGACAAGACCTTTGCACCATCGCAGACGGCACTTGTGAACAACCAGCCTTCAATGGATAGGGGCGATTGATAAATGCCGCGGCTGCATCCCTCAATGAAGTCTGTGACCGAAGGGCGCTTGGCCCAAGGGTGCTCCAGAGCCTGAGGCAACTGTTCCACGCCAGACTCTTGCTGCAGCCTGGCTAATTCTGCCAGGCGAAGTTGTTCAGCCTGGAAAGCTGCTTCTTTGGCTATCCGGTCCTGATGACTCTGCCATTGAACCCACGCGATGATGCCGGCAGCGATCAGCGCACCAACCATCGTCAGTTGCACCAACTCTGCTTTGGATAACCCAAAGACAAGTGGCCTCAGTCGATACTCACGTTTCAAATGCGAGGGTTGGAGCAGCTCGTCAACGTCGAGCGGTTGGCCACCCATTTCAAATTCTGAAGGCAGGTACTCCTGGCTGAACTGGATGCCCCGACTGCGCTGCTGAACGACTCTCCGACGCACCTCGGCACCGGTGCCGATCATGTCGCAGCCAGAGATCACGCCTCCTTGAAACACCGCGACAAGGGCGTATTGGTCAAGGTCAGCGTCCGTTCTCCAGGCCGCAATCCACGAGTCCCCCAACTGGCCTGCCAGGGTCGCTGCGAGCGAGTACATGCCTTTGGTGACTTCGTCACTGCGCGCAACGAAACCCGCCTGGATGATGGCCGGTGTTCTGCGAATGGCGACGATGTCTAACTGGTGTTCACGGCCGTACTGCCGTGCTTCCTTCATGTGGCCGGTGACGCTGCCCAATGGATGCCAGCGTAGACCTGTTACGAACGATCTCCCTCTGTGCTGCAGGACCTGGACTCGTGCTGAGCGTGTGCTTTTTGCGATTTCCGCGACCATGGCTTAACCCTTGAATGCGCTGCAACGCAGCAAAGGGCTTGGGCAAGAGCCCCACGGATCATTGGCTGCAGGAATACTCAGGGCGCTAGGGCTTCCAGTGTCGCTATCAACAACAGGTGTAATCAGCACGACCAGCACGTTGTGATCCGTGCTGCGGATGCGACTACCGCCCAGGCCGAAGAATCCAGGATCACCGACACCGGACTTGGTCGCGTTTTCGCTGTTCTCCTCAAAGCCGGTCAGAACCAACGTTTGGCCGCTGCGCAATTTGACTTTGGGAGACAGGTTCCTGGTGTCGTAATCGACTGTCTGAACGCTGGAGCCGTTGCTGGTGAACGGGGTGAAGGTGGGTTTGCTGCTCATGCTCAAAGTGACCATCAGCAGCAGGTTGTCCTGGTCGATAATGCGAGGAAGCAACATCATGTTGAACCCGCTGGTGATCGTTGCGGGAGTCAGTGATGTGGACGACCCGACCGAGGCCGTTGTGGTAGTAGAGCTCGAGGCAATATAGCTTTGCACGTTACCGACTTGGATAGGTGCAGGCTGTAAGTTCAAAGTTGTGATCGAGGGAGATCGGACGTTTGAAACTCGATATTGTTCAGATAGCGCTTTGATGATCAGATTCGAGCCAGCCCAAGGTGACTTGGAGGTATCTAAAACATTGAACGAGCTGGAGACCGCATTAGTGGTAATTCCAGTGGTGGCATTTTTTAGGGAAAAACCCCACTTGCTGCTCAGATTAGTGTAAACCGCAGACCAATCTAGGCCTGTTTGATCCTTGTCGGTGAGGGTTACTTCAAAGACTTTGACATTGAACAGCACCTGGCGTGTGATGCTCCGGTTGAGGGAGGTCAAGTACTTCGAAACGTTGGAAAGTACCTCTGGGCGATCGCTTACCGTCAAGGTTCCAGTGGACCGAGAAAGGAACATACGACCCTGGGGCTGCTGGCTTAGCATCGCTTGGACGTTTTTTTCAATGTCCCCAATCAGTGATGTTTTGATTGAGACGGTGGTGCTCTGGTTGCTGCCAGACTCCCCCGACGCGCCTGATGATGAAGATCCGCCACCCCCTCCGGAGCTCCCGCTGCCGGTGGATGTCAGCAAACCGGATTTGACAGTGCTTTCAATCACCTGGTCATCACCAAAGGCCCAGACATCGAACGTTTTGGTATCGAAGTAGGTGACGTGCACGCTGCGATCATCGGATAAATAGTTCCATGCCAGGCCCTGTTGAGCGGTTACCTGATTCAACAAACCAGAAAGCTTGCCGCTGTACTTAACTGGGAATGTACGAGGCGCGAAGAGCCCATCCATACCCGAAGGTCGGGCGTTGCTCTGCATGTTGCCGATGACACCGGCTGGCATGAAACTGGACAGATTATCCGGCGAGGCCATAACCGGAGGCGAATTAGATCCTGCGTTACCTTGATTACGAACGGATAGGACGCTTGGATCGATCGCATCTGGAGCCACGATGACTGGAACGCCACACTCGCTCGTGATGTAGTTCGCGACCTCTGCGATCCCAACGTTGTAAGAAGGGCGATAAGTAATGTCGCAATCCATGGCCAGCGGCAAACCGCGCTTGGCGACCATGGGTTGTTTTGAGACCCACGGCTTGTCACTAAAAACGACGGTTTCGCGTGCCGGCTCTTGTTGCTGATTTCGCAAGAAGCGGCTGTATTGGGAGGCGGTCGCTGCGTCGTTTTCGGCACGGCTGGCCGACTCATTCACGCGCTGCAGTGAGCAGGAGCTGATCAGAGCCATGACCAGTAATGAGGCTGTGCCTCGAATCCAGAGGCGTACAGTCATCATTTTTTCCTCTCTGCGATGTAAAGCACCAACTGTGCTGGGCTGCCGTCAACGACGAATGACCGAGGGGCTGAGTCGTACAGCGGAAAGATCTCTTTGATAGCCTCTTCAAAGCTGCCTTCGAATCGAAGCGGTGCGTCAATCGGGTAATCCAAGTCGTCTGCCTTCCAGATCAGCGTCCACTTAGCCCTAGCTGCCCAGGCTTCCACGGTTTGCCGAAGTGTTGAGCCAGTGGTCGCCGTCCATATCTGGGCCAGCGGCTTTGGAGGGGTTACCACCGCGAGAGCAGGCTTTGGCGCGACGGAGGTACTTGGGGCAATGTTTCCAGACGTCCCAATGCTTGCAGGCTGAGTGGTGGTAGCGTTAAGCGGCGAGGTGACTGCCGGGCTCGATGTGGTTTTCCCGGAAGAGGTCGTAATAGAGCCATCCTTGGCGGGCACTGCTGGGGTAGATACTGGGGTTGCAGTTGCAGGTGCTGCAGTAGCGGTTTTGATCGGCGCCGGTGAGGGTACGGCGGCGACCACAACGGTGCTGGACGTTTCGCCGCTGGTAGTGTTTTTCGTTGTCGGTGAAGTCAGTGGAGTGGAAGGTGTGGTGGTAGCTGCCACTTGCATTGGAGCAGTGCGCGATGATTCCGGGAGCTGGTAACCAGGACGCAGTACGTAACACACCTGGCGATTCACTTCGTCCACCTTCACCTGCCAGGCCGGACCTGCGAGTACTTGCAGCGTGTTGCGCAGTGTCATGGGTCCAAGCTTGTACTGGGCTGCGGGGAGTGGTCGCGTGTAAAGGATGTTGACGTGGCCGGTGTCGGGCGAGCAGAGCGTGTAGCCGGAACGGTCCACGACGTATTGCATGGCATCGCGCACATTGGGGTGCATGTTGGCAGGAATGCTGATGTCAATGATCTGAGCCATTAGGTCACGCTGACCCGAGTCAGGCAAGGTACTGACCAGGGTGTAACGCCCATAGCGTACGACCGGTTCTTTTTCAGGCACGGCGCCGCTGGGGTAGAGGTCCGGCGTCAACATGTCCGGGTTACGGCTGCTATCAAACGCCGGTTTAGGCGCGTGTGGCGTGTGGGTTGCGCAACTGGCGACGAGCGCGAGCAGGGAGAGTGTGGTGAAGTGCCTGATCATGTGCCGAAAGGCCCCCTTTGATGATGGAGGCACAGTGACAGCCAGTCATTGACGATGCAGCAGGAAATAGAGAACTGCGTCTTAGGGTTTTTATGCGAGCGCTAAACTAAGCCGTTTGCCATAACATTGTGATATTCAGTCTTGGAGAAAGCCTATTGAATTGCTCACAAGTAATTCACCAGTTCGGATCTAGCGTTGGCCGCTGCATCCGGCTCTATCAGGTCGCTCGCTAGTTGTCGTTTATCCATCAGCATTTGCCATAGCATCTGATCAATGGTGTTCTCCACCAGCGGGATTTTCACCACAACCATGCGTAGCTGCCCATTCCGGTAGGCTCTATCCTCAGCCTGATCTTGTAATCCTGGTGTCCAGGGTAGTCCCAGGAACATGACATAGTTGGCTGCCGTCAGGTTATTTCCGGTACCGGCGGCAGAAGTGGTCGCAGCGAACACTCTGGTGTCAGGATCACTTTGAAAACGGTCGATCGCTTTTTGGCGTTTGCCGAGGGAGTCACTGCCTACCACGGTAACGCAACCGTATCCGGCTTGCTCGCACTCAGTACGCAGCGTGCTGACGGTGTCCTTGAACTCACAGAACAAGATGACTTTGTCTTCCACATCCAGTTCGCACAGCAGCTCCATGACGACCCGAACCTTCACCTGCTCCAGCAACTGGCGCAGCGAGCCTAGCCTGGCAAGACTTGGTCTGTCTTCAAAGCGTATCCGGTCGTATTCACGACGTTCCTCGACTGACAGCTCTACCGGCAAAGTCTGCCGTTGCTTACCCTTGAGCTCCGTGAGCACGTCTTTGCGGCGCCTAAGCATCCAGTCGCCAATCGCCTCTCGAAGGTTCTTGCGAAACTCTGGGCTGCCGGCGAACTGTTCGCAGAACTCTTTGAGTGACAGCTTCCCAACGGGATGGCCGGAAAGCCGCAATAGCGTGTGAAGTTCTGACTCTCGATTCAGGACGGGTGTACCAGTCAACAAATAGCGATTGGGTACCTTGGCGGCAATGTCGAAGCCATGACGTGTCCACGCCGCGGTGGGCTCTTTCAGGCGGTGAGCCTCATCGATGATCATCACTTCAAAATGGCCGGCCTGCAGGACATAGTCGCCCAAGCGCTCGTAGTTAATGATGGTCCACTGTAACGAGGGATCGAAGACCTGCTGGCCTATTCTGGCCTCGGGATACACCATCTGGATTTCACGTTGCCAGTTGATAATCAGGGTCGACAAGGTGATGACGAGGATGGGTCCGTCTCCCGCTCGAATAGCGGCGGCGATGATGGCCTGACGTGTTTTGCCTAGGCCCATGTCATCAGCGAGTAAAGCGCTCGTTCGTTGCAACAAATGCCGGATGCCTGCCGGTTGATGGTCCAGCAATGAATGCCCCGTCAACGCCTGGTCGATTTGCTCGCTAGTGAACTCGGTCCGCTCGATGGATGGCACAGCGGCAAGGTAAACGTCTGTTGAGACTTCCTCCTGCCCGACTGGGGCTGCGCGCTCTTGCGGCGGGCCTCCGAGGCTGATGCGGGTGACTTCATCAGCGGGAACAATGGAACCGTCGGTCAGCAGCTCCTGCACGGTGTCCAGGATCTCGAACTGATCTTCATAAAGCCCCAGCTCAAGGATGAGGTTGGAACGCACCAGTTCGGCGGTCGAATCAATGCGCCAAGACTTGGACTGGCCAAGGAACACGCCGTGCATACGCCGAGATACCGCGACGGCTCCAGGGTGATAATCGCCCGACAGCAGAATGCCTCCCTGAGCCAGTGGAGCAATTCGAAACGTTAGACCCCAGGTGAATGCTTGCCGGTCTGGTGATTGTTGTGCTGCTGCAAGCTTTGCAGAGAAGGTCTGCCAGCTCTCGTTGAAACGGCCTTCCGTCAACTCCATCAGACGGTGGAAGAGCAGATCCAGGTCATCCAGCAATTTACCCTTGGGCATTCGCCAGTAGCGATGTTGAGGATGCTCCGCACGGCGTATGTAGAACCCATCACGCTCAAGAAACAGGCGGTTGGCCCCCTCGACGTACTGCAGCAGAATCCCGAAGTCATAACCGTCGAAAATAACCTTCTCGACCAGATGGGGCCGACTATTCAAAAGGCGCGGACGGCTCATGTTTTACTCAAACGCTGGTTGATCCATTCTGTGCACGCTTGAGCGTGCAGCTTTTTCCGGTTTCGATTTGTATAGCGGGGCATGGATAGTGTGTGGTCGGGCCATTCCAGGTTGACCTCGATCTCACCTGATTTGATCTTTGCCCAAAACCATTGGTAAGCCCGGTCAACCCTTGAGCCCGACCTAGGTGTGCGATTGCGGAGCCCTCTCAGCTGTATCGTGACCAAGTGTTTAGAAGTCAATTTTGCCGGTGTCTTGCCCCAGGCACTCTCATCCATTTGGATTTCGGCAGAGGCCAATGATTGTCCGTTTTCGCGTACTGAAAAAAGACGGCAGTTGCCTCGATAAGCGCTGTAGTCGTAACCATCAATGCAATGGCCTAGCGCTCGATGTTCTGCATCAAGGTCCGCTGGGCATTTCAGCTCGACAATTTGCAGCCCATTCGGGCTTACGAGAAGTGTGTCGTTCGAATTAAGCAGCGTCCTCCAGGGCGTTGAAGAGTCCGCTTTTGTTTGGGGATCTGCGGCATCAAGAGCTTCACGTATGTCTATCAGTGCCAGGTGAAAGCCATCCACTAAGTTGGCGATCTGGTGATAGGTAGCAGTACCTATGAAGCTTTTGAGTTTTTGCAGTGCGTCACGGGCGTCGGGTCCGTCGCTTTCATCAACGCTATTAAAAACATCATTCAGATCTTGCAGCCTATCAGCAATTTGAAGCCAATCAGGGTTGGACCACTCTGTCGGACATCCTGAGAACAACCTGCTCCAGTCTTTTGTCTGCTCCAAAAGTTGATAGGGAATCTTATCCAGCAATGCAAAAAAGGTTTTCCAGTGCGTCTTAGTCGAAGGGCGGCGGTTGACCATTGCTGCTCCAAGCAGCAATCGATGCCACGGAGTATCCGGACCTTCACGGCTTATTCGCGTCAATGCGCTGCCGGTATCAAAAACGCGTTGTTGGCCCAAGTACCGAACTGATGTTCTTGGAGCTTGTAAGAGCCATGCCAAGATGTCGTTCAGGGGGAGGCCAGCGTCCGTGATACGGCCCACTAGGCATTCCCTGGATTCCACGCAGTAGTCGTCGTCGCGCAAGATAGGTCGAAACTCTTGAAGTTCATCCCATGGGCTTTCCAGGAAAATCTTTTGCTCTTCGTCCCATGGCCAAGGCCATTGGTTGGCCAAAACTAAGAGAGGGATTAGCACCGGTTGAACCTTGAGGGCTTGTAGTCGACGTACGCGGTCCCCTTGAGCCAGCCAGTTATAGAGCTTTGGGGAAGGGCACTGCGCTGAACGAATAGCGAATAGAAGTTCCTGGTCCAGGCACTGGCAATACTGCTTCAGCGTGCTGCCGATCTGTTTCAAGTAAAACTGCGTGCGCGGGTTGAAGTAACGATTGTTGCTTACCGACGCATCCGAGCCTTTGGAAATAAAACTACCCAGATCCTCAACCGCGAGCGCAACTGCTGCCGCTCGTGCAGACTTGCAAAACGACGTCAGAAGCACATCAGCAAACCAACGCCCCTTAAATCTCAGCAGCAGCTGCTGGGCTACCTGGACGGACGGCTTTTTTTTATGTACGCGATCTTTAGTTACGATCTTGCAGGCCATTAATTGCTGGCCGTCGAAGTACTGAAGCTGGTTGCCGATCCTGGCCAGAACCTGGCGCGTTTGAGCATTGGTACTGTCCCATGCCACACACCAGCAGCGGGAGTGGACATTAGAGTTGAGGTAGTGCTCGATGAACGAGGTCAGGAGGGAAGGTGAGATCTGAAAATGCAAAGCCCAAGTCTGGGCCACTTCAATCTGGCGATCTGAGAACTTTTCCAGCTTCGGCGCTAAGATGCGCAGTCCCAACACCGATTGTCTTTTCTGTTCGCTCACCCGTGACCTCCTCCGCTATTCGCAGAGGAATGTCAGGTACGGAAGAGGTAGGTTCCAGCGTTAATGCATAACACCGTTAGCAGTGAATTATGCTCTCGGTAGTAAGAGTTAAACCCCTCTGGGTTTATCGAAGTCTGGTTTGCCATTCAGTGAGGGAAAGCTGACTTTGCAGCCGTTGGACCTGTACCCGGTGCAGCCCCAGAAGTCATAGCCGCCGTCCCCTTTTTTCTGACGCCTTGCGAGAGGCTGATTGCATTTGGGACAGTTGAAAGCGCCACCGGCTGTGGCTGGGCGTGGAGCTGACGCCATTGGCACACTTGGCATACCACGTTGCTGAGACAGTTCCTCTTCCAGGCGCTTATGCAGACGTGCAACGACGGCGCCGTAGGTGTCTTGGCCCTGGGCGATTTTGTCCAGGTCGCGCTCCAATTCCCGCGTAAAATCCAGCTCCACGAAACTGAAGAACCCTTCGAGCTTCGCGATCGTTTCCTCCCCCAGAGGCGCCGGTACCAGTTTGCGGCTCTTTTCCTCGATCAGTCCTTTGCTGGTGATGTTCTTCAAGATGGAGGCGAACGTACTTGGACGACCGATACCGCGCCGTTCCATTTCTTTGATCAGGCTGGCCTTGGTGTAGCGTGACGGTGGTTGAGTTTTCTTCTTCAGCAGTTCGCCGCTGTGGACCGAAAGAATCTGTTTTGGAGTGAGCGCTGGCACAGGGTTGTCTGCTTCTGCGTCTTCCTCTTCATCCGTATCATCGCCCTTGAGCACCTTCATCCATCCCGGATGGCAGAGTGTTTTGCCCGATGCAGTGAAGCGCAGGGCTTTGCCGCCTGGACCAACAGCGAGCAGTTTCGCAGTACGCACGTCGTAGATAGCGGCCTCAAGCTGGCTGGCCAACGCCCGAACCCAGATCAACTTGTACAGGGCCAGTTCGTCATCTTTTTCACCGGCGGATCTTTCGGACCAATAGGTCGGTGTAATGGCAGGGTGACCTTCCTGCGCGCCTTCGGCCGCTTTAAACGTGCGCCGTTCATCTACGGCGTTCAATCCAAGAGCGTTGGCCACCGTTCGAATATCCTCCATGGCTTCGTCTGGGACATTGGGGTTGTCCGTCCGGTGATAAGTGATCACGCCTTGCTCGTACAAGCGCTGGGCCACCTGCATGGTTTTGTCCGGATCCCATTTCAAGGCGTTGCTAGCAGCTTGTTGAAGGGTCGAGGAGATGAATGGTGCGGGAGGATGACGCTCGGCCTTGCGATCCTCGCAGGACTCGACAACGATGTTGCGCGTGCCGGCGACGAGTTGGGCCAGGTTGATATCCTGAACGTAGGGGACGTCCTTGCTTGCGAAATCCGGTACCGGTTGCCACTCGGCATACCAAGTGGTGCCCCGACTCACGTCGGCAAAGAACAGACGCACGCCAAAGTGATTGATCACCTGAAAGTTGCGGATCTCGCGTTCGCGCAAGACCACGAGAAACACGGCGGGTGATTGAACGCGGCCAGCGGAAGTAGGTTTGCCCATCAGGCGCCGCAACTCTTGGGTCACTAGGTAACCCACTAGGCGATCCAGAACACGCCGGCATTCCTGTGAGGCAACCCTGTTCAGATCGATTTGTCGTGGATTGGCCAGTGCTTCTTCAACGCGCTTGAGAGTGATCTCGTTAAAAGTAATGCGTTTGTAGTTTTTGACCGCCAGTACCTGCTGGATGTGCCAGCTGATGCTTTCACCTTCACGATCAGGGTCGGTTGCGAGGTAAATTTCACTGGCCTGTTTCGCTGCGGCCTTGATCGTTTTGACGGCTCTGCCGCTCTTATCCAGGATCTCGTACACCGGTGTGTAGTTTTTACGTACTCCGGTGGTGATCATGCTGTCGTCCTGACCTTTGGCCGGCAGGTCGCGGATGTGCCCACCACTGGCAACCACCTGCCAGTCTTCGCCTGGGCGTAGCTTCTTCATCATTGGCTGGAGCTTTTTCAGCTTACCAGGTGCCTCGATGATCAATAGCTTCACGGTGTGTCCCTCTCAAATAATCAGAGTGGGACTGTTGCGTCAGGCAGGTAGGGCTTCAATAGGAAATGGTCAATGCGCGGGGGAGGGCATTAAGCGGCTATAGGTCCAGCGAGAGCTGCTGTGCCTGGGCAAAGCCCTTTAGCCAAGACGCACGCATAGCGGGATGTTGGTAAGGGCAGTCATACACCCGTAGCCCTTTCCGCGCAGCGGCCGCACCAGTGGCAAAAACCGTCAGGTGAGGATTGTTGCAACGTCGCCTGTCAGTGGCTTTAGGCAAGAAAGCGTTATCACCCATGGCGGTTGCTCCACGATGCTCAAATTCATCTTCCAGCAGATCCGCGCTTGGCGCGATTTTTTTACGGGAGGGTGTTGCAGCCAGGTGCCGGGATGTCGAACCAATTGGTGGCCCTTAGCCAATGCACGAAGAACTCAACGGACTGACCACTTCGTCGTTGAAAATCGTGTAAATCGCCATGAAGCTCAAGATCCTCAGACTCATCATCCCAGTTAAAAAGTTCGAAATAGTTGGTGTCGTAGCGATCAGGGTTCAAAAGCTCTTGTATGAATCTTCGTGCAACGAATGAGCTCATGTCACTGTAGTCATCAGCCCAGACGTCTTTATCACGCCAACCAGCTTTTATCCAGGAGGCGAGTCGAATGTTGTCGGTGATACCGTAGAAGTCTGCTGCGTTGACGTCGCTCTCATCACAGTACCGCCAGTACAGCCGTCCCAACGTGGGGTGATCCGCTGCTACCAGAAGCCAGCCATCTGGACTCCTCACCTCATCATCGTCCCGCATTGTCATACACCTTAAGGCTTCACGATTGGGGAGGGAAAGACGTTGATGTTTTTCCCTCCACCACGAGCTTCACGATTGGGGGGCCGAAATTAAGCCCCTGCAATCAGAACTGACGGTCGGGGTCCGGGTAGTCGTCGAAATCAGGGGCAGGTTGCGGACTGGATTGATCACGTGACGTGCTGCCTTGGCTCTGTGACGGTGCCAGGGTCACGCTCGCAATCCTGTGCGGCAAGATGGCGACCCGCGAGGCTTGAACCTTCAGAGCCGCATTTTCCTCACCGTCTTTTTCCCAGCGATCCATTACGGCTCGGCCGGAAACGATCACGCGCATGCCCTTCTGAAACAGGTGCGAGTAGTGTTCAGCGTCTTTGTGCCACCACTCGACATTCGCCCAGAATCCCCCTCGATCTTCATACCCGCCTTTACCGTCCGGAATCGAGTTGTCGAAGTAGACGTTGGCGCGCATGAGCCTCCGTGGGTCCTTGTTGCCGTTGGCGAACTCTTTGAATTCCGGGGTGGAGCCGATATTGCCTTCCCAGCCTTGTACGGGTGTGGACATGAGTATTCTCCGACGTTATGGATGTTGCGTTTGATTGGTGAGCTGCTGCAGTCGAGCGGTGTACACGGCCTCTGCCTGGCCCATTTTTTCGGCGCACTCGGCGGCCTGTTTGGCAATTGAGTGCATCAAGCTCATTTGCATGTTCAACGTGATGCGCTGCAGTTCCATTGCGTACAAGTCCTGCAGCATGGCTTCCGGTGTTCTGGATGAACCCATCATGTCTGCCCAGACACCTACGCCCATTCGGCGGTCCGTCACCTGCTGCCATCTCAGAAATTGGGTTCCTGCCTGGGTGTTCTGTTCTGTCAGTCGAACTGGCACAAGGGTGAATGGATACCGGCGAGCCTGGCTCAGCACTTCCTGGGCAAGTGCTTTCAATTCCGATTCTTGAACCCGGCATAGATCGGCAAATTGGCTCAGTTCCCCCTTACCTTTAAAAGGCTTTAAAAGGCCTTTTAGTGAGGCAGCCTGTTGCAGTCGTTGGAAGGCATCCTGTTGCAGTGGCCGGAAGGCGGTCTGTTGCAGCGACCCATCATTGGAGGGAATCTGGCCCATGCTCTTTAACCCTCAACGGGGTCATCGAGATGATCATCCGTCTCGGTTTGCTGCTGACCGCGGATGATCGGTGGCGCGAAATTCGAACGGCGGGTGCCTTCCAGGATGTCCTGCGGCAGTTCTCCGTAACGCTCATACATTTTGCGGGCTGCTTCAGCCTTGGCATTGTTGGCGGCGAAGTCATCGCGTGCAGCGCCGGAGTATTTATAGATCTGGGCCAGACCAAAAAGTCTGCGCAGCACGGCTGCGCCTTCATCGATCCAAGTTTCCATGTCGTGACGACCGACCAGACCGACGTGCTGGGCCAGCAAAATGCGCCTGACAATTTCGTCGTAGTTGGTCAGTAGGTACACGGCTTGGAAGCCGAGTGGATTGGCGATGTATAGAGGGAGGCTGACAGGCTGGATGGACAGGTTCTCGCTGATACTGATGGCCGGGGGGAGGGAAGCCATGGCTGTATCGAGACGATCTTCGATGGTTTTGAGTGCCTCCTTTGAATCGCGGATCTTCTCTTCAAGCTGGATCATCCACCAGTCTGAATACGGATCATCCTGCTGGGCGCCACGTGACATGCGGTTGACTACAGTGCAGAAGCCCGACAATCCGATGATGCCGACCTTGAGATCGTTTTTTGGGCGTCCCATCCAGATCCGTGCAGCATGATGGGTGTGAAGGGTGAGCTTCACATCGCTGCGTAGTGAGCCAATATTGAGCCGGTAATTGTCAGCCATGGTGCAGTTATTCCTTGGAAAGAGGATTGACATGGCCATGCTGCAATTGGGCTGCTACGGACGCAGCATTAAATCCATAGTCAGACGGAAGGGGATTTGTTGAGGCGTCTATATATAGAAGGAGAGAAGCAACATTGTCTGTCTGACTGCCGTCAGCGATCCGGGATCCCTGGTAAGTGTTGTGGGCCACAGCACTGAGCCGACGGCCACCACAGATTACGGATCCTGTCAGGGTGATGCGGTGCGCATCATCCAGTCGGTAGTTATGTGGCCCACATAGCTTCGAGTTGCCACCTGGAGTTTCGAATCCCTGTTGAGTGGTGTGGGCCACAGCACTTAGCCGACAGCCACCACAGATTACGGATCCTGTCAGGGTGATGCGGGCCGCATCATCCAGTCGGTAGTTATGTGGCCCACATAGCTTCGAGTTGCCACCTGGAGTATCGAATCCCTGTTGAGTGTTGTGGGCCACAGCACTGAGCCGACGGCCACCACAGATCACGGTTCCTGTCAGGGTGATGCGGGACACATCATCCAGCCGGTAGTTATGTGGCCCACATAGCTTTGAGTTGCCACCTGGAGTATCTGATCCCTGGTGAGTGGTGTGGGCCACAGCACTCAGCCGACGGCCACCACAGATTACGGATTCTGTCAGGGTGATGCGGGCCGCATCATCCAGCCGGTAGTTATGTGGCCCACATAGCTTTGAGTTGCCACCTGGAGTATCTGATCCCTGGTGAGTGGTGTGGGCCACAGCACTCAGCCGACGGCCACCACAGATTACGGATTCTGTCAGGGTGATGCGGGCCGCATCACTTGGCTGAATGCCTCCACCGATATCGAATCCTGGCTGGGTGTTGCGGGCAGCAACACTCAGCTCGGCTATGCCGCTGACCTGGGATCCTGGTTGAATGATTCGGCCCGAATCACTCAGCTCTCTGCCATAACCGGTATCAAGTCTGGTCAGCGCCATGCGGGCGGCATAGCTTGGCTGACTGACATTTCCGTCCGGAGTCATGAATGTGTGCTCCGATTGGGCTTTAGCAGGTGCAGCATCTCGCTCAGTGTTTGATTGGCGGTTTGTATCGATTCCGGATTGCGTGGAGTCACCATCGCTTTCACCGGTTGAGCAACTTCAACGGTGCTTGAGCCCGTCGACGGGCTACCCGTGTTCATGTGGTTGAGACGTGGTTTGTCGTCTGGCTTCCAATTGCTGTTGAAGTCACCTCGTACCGCCGTGGCGACAAGCGTCATCAGATACCCAAAAGGGTTTCGAACGCCTCCCGTATCACAACGGTGCACCCATTGCTTGATGAGCGCAGGCTTCACCTCTGGTGGGACTTTCTGCAACGCCACAAGGGCACTCTGTTTTTGATCCGTGGGCAGCCGGTGCAGGGCATCCAGGAGGTCTGCAGCCGTGTCATCTGACGTGGGCGGTACATGTACAGAGCTTTTACAAACATCTTTGTTTGTATCTGTATACGTACTATATGAGTTCGGATTCCGAACTGAGTCCGAACTCAGTGATTTACGGCTGAGTTCGGATTCCGAACTCAGCTCAAAAGCGATTCGCTTACCGCTGGATTCACTGAGTTCGGATTCCGAACTCAGTGTGGAGGCAGCTATATTTTGCTGAGTTCGGATTCCGAACTCGGGAGCAGTCAAAGGCTGAAGGGCTGTTGCCTGAACCCATGGCTGACTGTTCAAGCGAGCTTCGATGATGTTCAACCGAGTCGGTAATCGCTGACCAACCTCCGGATCTGCGGCGAACTCCTTCCAGGCTATTTCAGCAACTTCACGAATCGCCTTGGTCTGATGCTCCATCGATTGAGCGAGTAACTGCAGATAGTCTTTGTCGAACTCCAGCGCTTCACCAGGCGTTACAGGTTCATCGTGAAGAAGGTAGACGTTGCCTTGAACCTGACCACTGAGGTCATTACGCACGCGACGACCGAGGCTGAGCCAGCGAGTCAGGCGAAGGGTGACCAAGGCTTTTGATACCGTTTCACGGGACGCCGGTCTGCCGGGTAGCATGCCCAGGTATGGCCGTAGCTGCTCATAGGTGGGGAACGCCGTCAGGCCGTCGTCATTGATCAGTAGGCGAAATACCTGCCAGGCGTTTCGTTCAAGCGGAGACAGTCGATCATCCAGAAGCAATCGACGAGGAACTGTCTCATGAGGGTTACCGCTGAAAATAATGCCGGAGTAGGGCGCTGAGCCCTCAATCCCCGGGGGCATCGACTCTTTTTTCTGACGCAGATGAGCCTCAAGATGCCCTGATGCAGAGTCCAGAAGTGTCGAGAAGGGGAGCCGGGACAACTTCATAGGTCGTTGTCACCTTGCCCCAGTGTAACTACTGGTAGGGCCAACTGATGGTTGGCCGATGACACCAGCTTCAAACCTTTTGTAAATCCAGCGCTTGGATGCGAAGGCGGATAAAGGCCGTCTCTGATCCATGACTGAACGCGGTGCCAGATTATCGCTAAACTGAGGTTTTCCGTGCCTTCAGTTGAGTCGGCGCCCTGTGGAGCATTGAGTTCTTCTGCCACCAGCATGGCCACGTCCAGCAACGCCAGGCTGTCATCCAGCTCAACCTGATGCTCTTTCATCAGATGGGTCCAGCGGTACCAAAGCTGAGCATCCATCTCTTCGCTAAACTCTCGCCACCGGCCACGGCGTGCTGTTACGCCAATCACCAGGCGTTGAAGGGCAACATCTTGGGGGGATAAGCCAAAGAACTGTTGCAGCATCTGTGTCGTTGCCCCGAGTCGAAGAGCACGTTCAATCATGCGCACTTCCTCGTCTGATCGTTGAGCCCCGGTCAGAAGCTTTTTCACCATGTCTCCATCTATCGTGACACTGCACCAGGAAACGGGAGTGTTAAGCAGCAAGCTCAGCACCGAAGGTTGTTGAAGCTGGGCCAAGATTTCGGGCTCCAATCCCATCTCTATGCAGCGACGGAGTTGGCCGTTGCGCATGTGGTGCAGCACCTGAGACAGGATGGCTTCATTGATAGGTGTTTTGGACATACGACTCTCTCCCTGCCATCGACCCAATCAGCTAGGTGAACTCGGATTGTTGTTGGCCATTGACTTGATTTCTAAGTCGATCAAACGTCTTGCGAGACGAATAATTCGAAAGAGCTTCACCAGCGCGCCATCGCTCAGACGATTCGTGTTCTCTGGAGATTGATCCTTGGCATAGGGCTGACTCAATAGGATCTGGCCGAGACCTGCAGCAAATTCGAAATCGGCAAGTGAACCAGCCTGTTCAGGCTGTTGCTGAATCATCTTCAGCGCGATGGCGATTGAGCCGCTCAATGATTGGAGCAGCGTCAAAGTGTGCTGGGCTGTAGCGGTGACTTCGACGTCTTCAGTTGGATGTCGATAGCTAAAGCCCACCCCTCCGTCGAGGTCCAGGAATTCACCAGGTGCATTGACTGTGGTCGCAACTTCCCGTGCCAACTGAGCGATATGCTGGCGCAGGGTGACGGGATTATCGATCTCGCGTTCGATGTACCAGAGGTCAGAAATGGGATTCAGTCCACCGGCTTGAACCGGGATGGCCACCAAAGCATTGGCCGCGAAGTCAGGCAGAATCTCCCCATCAAGCGCCGCGACTTCGCGCCTCATCTTTTCGACCCTGGCAGATGTTTTCACCGGGCTCGCAACGTGCCCGTCTAGCCGGCTCTTCTGTTCCTCCGGACTCATTTGTTCCAAGGGCGGAGGCGTGAGCTGCGGCTTGATTGGCTCTTTGCTTTTTTGTGGTGTTGTGCTCGTTTTAATCCATCCCCCGGTTTGGTGGGAGGGCGATTGTGGTACCGGGTTTTGAGGGGGATTGTTACCGCCCTCGGTCGAGCTACCGCCCTGCGACACACTGCCGAAGGTTATGGTGGGCTGAGGCAGTTCGAGTATCGGTGTGGATCTGCGCAATTGGTCCTGATTCTGGGTAATCTCCAGCAGGATTTTCTCGTACCCGAGATTCAGCGGCTTTTGCAGTTGAGCTATCAACTCGTCCTGGAAGCGCTGAAACAGAAACTCTTCGGCATCTCCCTCAAACTGAGACAGAACATCTTGGAAGACTGTTTCGAATTCAAGAGGCAGCTCGTTTCCATGCTGCTGATAATTACGCTCCCAGCACTGAAGGGCGGTTTTTCTCAAACCTAACAGTTTTATAACTCGATCAAATCCGAGGCCGGAGTACAACATTGCAGGAATTACAGGAAGCAAGTAGCGAATAGCATCTTGCATTCTGCTGATGTGGGGCTGAGAGATCGGATACCCGTCAGCTTTCAAACGTCGAGAGAGTTCACTTTGAGATATCGATCCGCCTGCTTCCTCCTCATATAGCGCTCTTGCCTTATCGACACCAATTGCCCGCTCGATGAACAGCAGTTGCCCCTGCAGATCGTTTTCGGCCAAGTGCCCGGTGAGAGAAATAATCTCCCCCCGGACTGCATCCCACGGACGAAACAGGCAGTGGAACCTGAAGAATTTCTCGTCCCCAGTCTCACGGTACAATTCATTCAGAATCGCGAGACGAGTGTTGCCGCCGTTCCTGATCCGGAACTTCTCCTCACCAGGCTTACGGGTCACGGGCGGAGGCGTATCCAGGCCACGCTGACGGATCGACTCCTTGATGTCGTCGTATTTTGGGTTGCGCGTAGTCCGTGGGTTTTCGTCATACGGCAGCGTCTCATCCAATGTCAGTAACATCGGTGTGTCGACGATGGGGTCGCTCAAGCGAGCAGCAGCTGGCGACTTGGATTCAAATCCAGGAAGCTGCAGCTTTTCTTTCATAGTCTGGGCCAATGACGGTTTCATACTCTTGCCCCAGCTTGCTCATTGGCCGGAGCTGCAGCCAACAGTTGGTCAATGATCTTGTGGGCTCGATCCAAAGCGGCTTCAAGCCCCGCGGTCGCTTCCAGGCGGTGAACGATTTCCGAGTTCATTGACCGGGTGTTTTCACGTGCCTGCAGTGCGATTCGCTCGCGCATTCCGTCCGGAAGGCGGACTACGAATTTTTCTTCGAGCTGACGTTTGGTTTCATTGCTCATAGCGTTCTCCATTACTTATCGGGCAGGGGTATGTTCAGCGACGTTTCAACTGATCACTGAGTTGGGTAGGCAAACCTTTGATGGTGAGCGTGCTTGAAGCCTCGTCGTACTCGATCTTGTCGCCCAGGAGGTGCGCTTCGAAGCTGATGGATAAGCCTTCGGCGCGGCCGGTGAAACGGCGGAACTGGTTGAGGGTGCGCTTATCCGCCGGGATTTCCGGCGACAGGCCGTAATCCTTGTTGCGGATATGGTCGTAAAACGCTTTTGGCCGATCTTCATCGATCAAGCTCGACAGTTCTTCCAAGCCAATGGGCTCGCCAAGCTTGGCCTGGCTGCTGGCATAGTCCACCAGGGTCTTGGTTTTCTCGCGTGCGGATTCGTCCGGCAGGTCTTCGCTTTCAACGAAGTCGCTGAAAGCCTTGAGCAGGGTGCGGGTCTCGCCCGGGCCGTCGACGCCTTCCTGGCAGCCGATGAACTCGCGAAAGTACTCCGAAAACTTCTTGCCGCTCTTGCCCTTGATAAATGAGATGTATTGCTTGGATTGCTTGTTGTTCTGCCACTGGGACACGTTGATCCGCGCTGCCAGGTGCAGTTGGCCAAGGTCTAGGTGACGCGATGGGGATACGTCCAAATCGTCCGTCACCATGACGCCTTCTCTGTGTTGCAGCATGGCGATCGCCACATAATCGGTCATGCCTTGTTGATAGTGCGCGAATAGAACGTGGCCACCCGTGGACAGATTTGACTCTTCCATCAATCGTTGCAGGTGCTCGACTGCCTCCAGGCTAAACTGCGTGAAGTCCTGGTTACCGTCGAAGTACATCTTTAGCCAGCCACTGAAAGGGTATGCGCCGGACTCTGCATGGAAGAAGCCCCACGCTTTACCTTGTTTTGCGTTGTAGGCTTCGTTGAAGTCGGACAGCATATTTTCTAGGGCTTGCGACTTCGCCAATTCGTGTTGGCTGGCATCCAGGACCGCAGGTGTGCCGTCGGGCTTCTTGTCGATCAAGTGAACGATGCAATGACGAATAGGCATTAGATGGCTTCCTGAGTACGTTGAGGTTGAGTCCGATCAGCGCGACGAAGTCGGGCCTTAGCGTTGAGGCCTGAGCGGTGATCGCTTGAGGTCGACGAGGTGTAAATGGACCCAAGCCCAGCTTTGGTGAATTTGATGTGGCCACCGTGAGTTCGAGAGACGGTCCAGCCGTTAGCCTCAGCAAACTCCACCAAATAGCGAAGGTTCTCGTGCTGTCCACGTAAACGGCTGACGGTCATTGGTCAACATCCTTGTCTGCCAGAACGTTGCCGGCCTGAATCGCAATGATTTCAGCCTGATCACCAGGAAACTTGGTACCCAGCTCATGTAGAAATTGACGTGTTGCTTCACGTGCGCCTGGCACGCGGAATACAACGCTGCAGTGTTGAACTGGCTCTGGATGTTGCAGGTGGGACATCACAGCCACTTTCAACGAGCAGCTTTGGAGATGACGGGGAACCCAAACCGACCAGAAGTAGCTTGAGAGCAACGCACCTGCGCAGAGCAGTTCGACGGTAAGCGTTGAGCTTGCTGTTTCGGATACCTCGATGTAGCCGAGTTCCTGAAACTCCAGAAGATCGCCTCGCATACTCAACGGGACTACTGTGCTGTGGTCACGAGCAAGGCGACCAATCGATTGAGCAAGAGCGTCCAGTTCAACGGGGTTGATCCCCGTTTTATGAGCGTGAACCACGGCCGAGGCTTCGAACCCGGCACCGGCATGAATGCTTGGGAAAAGGGAGACGTTACTGTGCATCTGACACCTCCAGAAGCTCCTCGATGTCATAGCTATTGCAGGTTGGGCAAATCAGCACGTCCACTTCACCGTCAGGGGAGGCCGGTACAACTCCACTCACCTGATGTATCGGATGGTGACCGTCACAATGACGGCACCAATGAGAGATAGCGGGAGTATTTTTCATGGCTGAACCCCTTGCCAGCCACTGCTGGCACTGAGATTTGCAAAGCGGGTTTGGTGTGGAATAAAGGCGGTGCGCACCGTTCCGGTCGGGCCGTTACGAGCCTTGCCGATGATGATTTCTGCAATGCCTTTGTGTTCGGTCTCCGGGTGATATTTCTCGTCGCGGTACACGAACATGATCAGGTCCGCGTCCTGTTCGATGGCGCCGCTATCACGCAAATCGGCGTTGATAGGGCGCTTGTTCGGGCGGCGTTCCAGTTCACGATTGAGCTGAGAAAGAGCGACTACAGGGCAGTTCATCTCCTTGGCCAGCGCTTTAAGTGCTTGGGAGATAGCGCTGATTTCATTCGCCCGGTTTTCTTGACCTGGGCAGCGCATGAGCTGCAGATAATCGATAAGGATCAGGCTCGGGTGGCCGAACCGGCGAGCCGCACGGCGGGATTTGGCCCTGATCGCACCAGGTGTAAGACCTGATGAGTCGTCTATGACCAAGCGCTCACCGTAGCTATTGATGCGCGAAACTGCGGCGGTCAGTTTTGGCCAGTCTTCGTCATCGAGCTTGCCCTTCAATAGCTTGCCAAGGTCGAGATGGCCAAGGATGGCCATCAATCGATAGAGCAGCGCTTTAGCGGGCATCTCCATGCTGAAAACCTGGACCGTACGATCAGGCTTTGCCTGCAGCGCTGTATCCACAAAGTTCAAGGCCAGAGATGTTTTACCCATCGACGGACGTGCGCCGAGGATGATCAAGTCGGCTTCCTGGAAACCAGACGTCATCTCGTCCAGATCGTCCAGACCTGAAGGCACGCCGGTCACCACTACATCACCATTGAAGTGCTCATCGATTTGCTCGACGACCGCCGTCAGGCACTTGTTGATGTTGACGAACTCCGACGCGCTTTTACCTTCCCCCAAGGCGAAGAGTTGCTGCTCGATGGACTCCTGAACTTCCGTGGCGTCGGCCTGCGGATCTGTAGCTTCGCGAGAGCACTGGTAGCCCAGGGTCATGAGCTGCCTGAGCTGAGAGCGGTTACGTACGATGAATGCGTAGTGCTCTATGTTGGCCACTGACGGTGTGTTTTTGGCTAATTCGCCGAGGTAAGCGAGACCACCCGCTTCGTCGGGATTCTCCAATGCGTCATGTACGGTCACGATATCGAATGGAATGGCTTTGTCGGCCAGGCTGGCAATAGTCCCGAACAGCAACCGATGGTCGTGCCGAAAAAAATCCGAGTATTCCAGCTTGTCTGCGACGAGATCCCAGGCGTTATTGTCGAGCAGCAGCCCGCCTAATACGCCTTGTTCTGCCTCGACGGAGTGGGGGGGGGAGAGGTCGAGGTGGTTCATTTCAAGGGCTCCTGACCAATCTGCATAAAGCCGCTTCCACTAACCGCGTCCAGAGCCTTCACCATCGCCACTTCGACCTTGGCCGAATTGATCATCACCTGCGCAACTTCGGCCACGGCTTTGGCGCGATCAAGTTCCATTGGTTTGTCGGGGTCGAGCAGGCCTTCAATAGTGACGAACAGGTGATTGCGGAGATCCTCAATCTTGTTTTTCATGTTCAGCCTCACGAATGGTGCGCTTGAGTTTGCCGATGGCGCGAATGGCGGACTTCAGCTCTTCCGGATAGCGATGGATGGTGTTACGGCGCATACGCTCCGCTCGTGTGAGCAGCTCTAGATTGTCGAGAGCGATATGGGCCTTATTACCGTCCTTGAAGCACACGCATTGGTTGATGGGCACGGGACCGTAGTGCTCTTCCCACAACAGGATGTGCACACCTTGCCAGTCAACTGGTGGGTAACCGGTGTCAGTGATTTTTCGCTGCAGATACCCATCTTGTGTTGTGCGCAGGCTGCCAACGGGGAGCCAGTTCTCGGGCCGGTTTCCTGCTTTGAACTGTGTTGTTGCCATGCGGCCGACTGAGGGGAGTCCCTTGACGCCTTTGTTCCAAGGGGTCATGCCTTTGGCAAAGCGGTGCTCCGTGCCTGAGCTACCATCAAATCGGCCACAGAGATTGCTGCTTAGGAATTCAGCGCTCTTGGATATGCCAAGGCGTTTGGCCTTGGCATAGACCTGATAGACGCTGAGTCCGATTTCATCGGCCAGGGCCTGGGTCGTTTCGTTGGGATAGCGGGCAATGAGCATGCGCTCCTCAGCCTCACTCCAAATATGATGCTTTTGATCCGGCATCAGCCCCAATTGGGAGCGCGCATGCTCCAAGGTCGCCTTAGCAAGAGGGGATAGACATTGACGTGTCATTGCCCACCTCCGGTAATGAGAGCGGTGTGGCCTGTTTTCCCTACACCGTGGTGGAGCCGAACGTTTTGCCCTTGATTCCAACCTGCGGTTAGCGACCCGGTATCGTGGCCTTTGGCTTCACGGGACTGGATCTCGAAGGTTTTCAGCATTGGATGGTGGTGTTCCAAGTAAGTGCTGATAGCTTTGCTTGTTTCACTGTCCATAGAACCGGCGAATTCAGCCACTTTGTAACTCACGGCGTTTATCCAACCTTCGGCAAACAGAGCGCCGCGACGACGCTTGGTTTTCAGTTGGCATCGCTTTTGTTGGGCCACATGCTCGCGGCGTGCTGCCACCAATTGGTGAAGCAGTGCGGAATACGCGTGTGCAGCGAGCTCTGGCGAAATACCTTTGCCAAGGAACTTGAAAGACCAACCCTGTAAAGGGTTGTAATAGGCAATGTGTTGGCAATCGAACGCTCGCGCACAAGTCTGGGCGAGCAGGTGAAGCCAATCCTGGGGAGCCCGGCGGGTATGTGTGGCAACGCTCGCTTCATCTACCGTATGAGCCGCAACCTCGATGGCTTCGAGGTTGTACTGTTTCATCAGGTTTCGGGCCTGGCGAAGCGCTGTTTCAACTTCATTAGGCGATGCACCGTTGGAGTTGGCCAGTGCAAAGCATTTAGCAACTTTTTCAAGAACTCGTTGCTTATCCATCACTCACCCCCTTCGTGCTGGGTACGAGGGGAGAGCGCCTCTGACCAAAGACGCAGTGTTTCCTCTTCATCCACAGAGAGGTAAACCTGGGCGCGACAGTCCGAAACCTTCTGTTTCAGCATATTTAGACGGTCCTGGACGCTGGAACCATCGTCGTAAGCAATGTCCTGCTCGATAGCTTGCACAACGTCATTGCGCAGGGAGAGCACCGTGCTTATCCAGAACGCACTTGGGCTGGTCCAGCCGATGAGCTTTCGTGTGCGGGCAGGCGACAGGTAATCACGCAGCCTGAGATTGAACTCACCAGGGGAATAACCATTCCTGAAAACGTCTGCGCGGTTGAGCGTCAGCGCTGTTTTAAGAATATCCAGGAGTGGTTCCAGAGCTGCTGGGTCAGGGACGAAAGGTTCCAGATATGTTTCAGCTACAAGGCGCTTCGCTTCCGCATCTCGTGCTTGTTGACGCCGCTTGGCCACGTTTTCGTCGCGGCCGCGCTTCTCCTTTGCGTGCCGTATGTTTGAATTTACTGACTCAATAAGCTTCGCGGCGTCCTGCAAAAGCTGACGCTGTTCAAAGCTCAAGTGAGCGCCTATACGGCCGGGTAGATGCGTACCACTTGTCAGGGAATGGATGTCACGAGCGGTACCACTAAGTTTGGCTTGCAAGCTGCGTAATTGTTGAGCGCTGTAGTACTTGCCAATCTCAAGGATGACGTCTGCAGAAATGCTGCGAGCATCGGTGATAGAGGGCTTTGCCATCTCAACGATCCTCCTTCACCAATTTGGCCACCTTCTCTTCGTTCATGGCCTCGAAGCGGTCGCGCCATTCTGGAAAGAGCTCAATGGCCAATTGCCGGATGACGACTAGGGCTGCTGGGGATTTGCGGTTGGAAGGCTGGCGATATTCCAGGCGGTGTGCTGGAACGCCTTGGGACGCAGCGCTACGAAACACCACTGCAGTAGGAATAATGCTGTCCAAAACGCTGATTTCTTCATTGTCTTGGAATATTTCGCGGACTGACTGCTCGATCACCTGCGCGTCGGTGGTTTGATCAAGGTTGTTTATAGCGATCCGCACGGGAGGGATTTTCATACCCAGGCGCCCATAGGCACGGAGGCCATCCAACATCTGCATGGTCCCACGGCTGAATTCGCGTGCGGCGAGCATGTTGGGTGGAAGAGGGGATATGACCAAGTCAGACGCGAGAACTACCATTTCCAACATGGCCGATCTGGCACCTTGGGTGTCAATCAGTACCAGGTCAAAATGGCCTTCGAATGCCGGCATCAGATTAGCTAGTCGCAATCTGCCGTCCGGTGCCTGCAGGAGCAAGCTGTTCAATTGGTTATTTACGTCGTTCGAGATCACCAGGGACAGATTAGGAATCGTCGTGCTGGAGATGATCTTGAGGGAGTCGGTGATATTGAACGCGAGCAGGTCATAGATGCCGCCCTGAGCTTCCTCGACCAATTGGTAATACGAGGAAAGCGAAGGCTGGGCGGGATCCAGATCGATTAGGAGGGTGCGAAGGCCCGCGTCCGCGCAGAATGCGCCGAGGTTGGCCTCAATGGTGGTTTTACCAACGCCGCCTTTGGTCGAAACGACCGCAGTGATTTTCATGGTTTAGAGCCTCTAATGTGAATTCATTAGAGGCTGCATCGAAAATCGGGTAGATTCTGACCCATAACCAATTGGTTTCGAGACCTGAAAACCAGTTGGCTTTTAACCAATTGGTCGTAGGTTCGAATCCCACACGACCCACCATTTTTGGCGGTTTAGAAAATCCGGAAGGCCCACGTAAGTGTGGATTTCCGGGTTTTTTTTTGCCTGTCATTTGGCACGTCCGAGTCGACGCTGAGTCATCCCTTGCTCAGATTCTGTCGCCGTCCAAAAAGCATTCCTTAAATTCAAATATTCATACGCGGACCGGTGCTGACCGAATAGTCCGGACGTTCGTATGCGCCCTCAATGTGTATCAAACCTGATACCGCTGGTCGGAAACTCACCCGGAACTCCAAACAAAATTCTTTCCTGTTTGTTTATTTTTCTTCTGTGTCAGCTACTTACGAATTTTTTAAGAAATTTCCTAGAATTTAGTCGGTTTATTGGCGTGATGGGCGGACGATGTTAGTTTGCCACCCTTCGTAAATTCGATGGATCGAACATGTCTTCCCAACTGCCACGGACTCGGTATTCACTGAGTATTGCCCTGCTTGCCTGCCTCGTTTCCCACAGCGTGATGGCGGCAACCCTCCCGGGTGATCAGGACCTGATCCGTGAACGGCAAAATCGCCTGTTGGAGGATCAGCAGCGGCGCCTGGAACAGCTCAAAGAGCTGCCCGGCAAAGAGGCCAGGCCCGAAGCGCCGGCGGCCCCGGTGGACAGCCGTTGCTTTCCGATCCAGACCATTGAACTGCAAGGTGCCGAGCACCTGCCTGTCACTCAGCGCGAGCGTCTGCTCAAGCCGTACACCAATCAATGCCTGGGCGTTTCACAACTCAACGCCTTGCTCAAAGACCTCACCGACTTCTACATCGACAAAGGCCTGGTCACCAGCCGCGCTTACTTGCCCCAGCAAGATATGTCCAAGGGGCATCTTCAAGTGCTGGTGGTGGAAGGCAAGCTTGAAGGCCTAAAGGGCGCGGACAGCAGCAAGTTGTCGGATCGCGAACTGGCCATGGCTTTTCCCGGCAAAAGCGGCGAGATATTGAACCTGCGAGAAATCGAACAGGCCGTCGACCAGCTCAACCGTTTGCCGTCCAACCAAGCCCAAATGGAACTGACCCCAGGCGATGCCGTGGGCGGCAGCTCAGTGTTGGTCAAAAACAACCCGCAAAAGCCATGGCGTGCCAGCCTGTCGCGTAACAACGATGGCCAGAAAAGCACCGGCGAACAGCAGTGGGGCACCGGCTTTGAATGGGATAGCCCCTTGGGCCTGGCCGACCAACTGATTCTGCGCGGCGGCCATGACGCCGTCAGCGACCACCAGAAAACCTCCAAGAACGCGATGCTCTACTACAACGTGCCGTGGGGCTGGTGGAACTTCAGCTACAGCTACAACCAGAGCGATTACCGTTCGGTTGCCCAAGGCGACGGCTTTGACTTCAAGCAAACCGGCGACAGTGAAAACCACCAACTGCGCGCTGAACGGGTGATCCATCGCGACACCCTGAGCAAAACCTCGCTCAACGTCGGCTTGTCCCACCTGCGCACCAACAACTACATCGAAGACAGCCGCCTGGCCGTCAGCAGCAATCGCCTCAGCGAGTTGCAGTGGGGCATCAACCACGGTCGGCGAGTTGGCAGTGCGTTTGTCAACGTTGACCTCGGCATGCAGGACGGCATCGGTTTGCTCGATGCCCAGGCGCAACATGAGCGCGATCAGAACGGCAATCGATTGGCCAATTCCCGCTACCGCAAATACACCGCCACCGTCAGCTACCTGCAACCCTTCACGCTGTGGGGCGAGTCGTTCAGTTTCACCAGCCTAGCCACCGGCCAACGCAGTGAAGACGTGCTCTTCAGCCCCCAGCGCATGAGCCTCGGCGGCTCGGCGTCGGTACGCGGCTACAAGGACCAGCAACTGACCGGCGACAGCGGCGGTTACTGGCGCAATGACCTGCGCTGGAGCCGCCCGGTCACGCTCGGTTGGCTGCGCCCGGTGTTCGGTGAGTACGGTGCCAGCGTGGGCTACGACCAGGGCGTGATCCGCAATGGTCGCTACAACGGCGAGGTGCACGGCCGCGTCTCAAGCAACTCCCTTGAGCTGTTCGCCCGCGGCCAACACGTGAGCACCAGCGTGACCTTTGCCCACTCGCTGGAAAGGCCGGCCGCGCTGCTTGAGCGCGAAGCACCGATCTACTTCCGTATGGATTTCTTCCTGTAATTCAACGCCCAGTTGCAACGAGAATTTGAAATGGATGTTCGCCAATTTGCCTTCCTGGTTCGCCAGCCTTCTGCTGCCCTGAAAAGCCGTGACGCGTTCCTCGGCCTGCCCAAACGTGGCCTGGCACTGATCCTGGCCAACGCCCTTTTCTGGCAACCGCTGCTGGCTCAAGCCGAAGGCATAGTGGTCAGCGCGCCAGGCACCACCGTGGGCGCGGCGGGCAATGGCGTGCCGGTGGTGAACATCGCCACCCCCAATGGCAGTGGCTTGTCCCACAACCAGTTCAAGGACTACAACGTCGGCGCCAACGGCGTAATCCTCAACAACGCCACCGAACGCACTCAATCGACGCAACTGGGCGGCCTCATCCTCGGCAACCCGAACCTGCAAGGCCGCGCCGCCAATATCATCCTCAACGAAGTCAACGGCGGTAGCCCCAGCCAACTGCGCGGCTACACCGAAGTGGCGGGCCAGTCGGCCAAGGTCATCGTCGCCAACCCCTACGGCATCACCTGCAGCGGCTGCGGCTTCATCAACACCCCCAACGTCACCCTGACCACCGGCAAACCAATACTCGATGCAAGCGGCCAACTGCAGCATTACCAGGTCGATGGCGGCGCCGTCACCATCGACGGCCAGGGCTTGAATGCCGACAACGTCGACCGCTTCGAAATCATTACTCGCTCGGCCAAGATCAATGCGCAGATCAACGCGCGCAACTTGAGCGTGGTTGCCGGTCGTAATGATGTCGATGCTAAAAGCCTGCAAGCCACTGCCCGCGCCGATGACGGCAGTGCCAAGCCGGAGCTGGCGATTGACTCGACGGCGTTGGGCGGGATGTATGCCGGGGCGATCAAACTGGTGGGCACCGAGGCCGGGGTGGGCGTGAAGCTCGACGGTACGTTAATGGCCAGTGGCGGTGATATTCAGCTCGATGCCAATGGACGACTGAGTTTGGCCAATGCCAAAGCCAGCGAAGCGGTGGTGATCAAGGCCGGTCAATTGGACGCTGCTGGGGCTGTGTATGCCGGCACGCGAATCGATGTACAAACCACGGCAGGCCTGAGCAACCAGAAAAGCCTGGCGGCCCGCGACAGCATCACCGTGACCAGCGGTGGGGCGCTGATCAACAGCGGCATCATCGAAGCCGGCGTCAACGCCGATGAAAGCCGCAATGCCAGTGGCGATGTCAGCCTGCACGCGGCGAACCTGAGCAATAGCGCCAGTGTGGTCGCCAGCCGAACCGTCATCGCGACAGCCAACCAAACCTTGAACAATCAAGGCGGTACACTGAGCGGTACCACCGCTGTGATTAACGCCGGTCAACTCGACAACCGCGGCGGTCGTGTACTGGGTACGGACTCGCTCAAGGTCACGGCCACCGGCCTGGATAACCGCACCAACGGTTTGCTGCACAGCGAAAACAGCACCGACGTTACGGTAACCGCTGCGCTGGATAACCAGAGCGGTCGCGTGATCGGCCTGAAAAACCTGACGCTCAACGCAGGCCAACTGACTAACGATAACGGTCTGGTCGCCAGCCAGGCGCAAGCCCATGTATCCGCTGGGCAACTGAGCAACCAAGCGGGTGAAATCTCCGCCAACCAGACCACCGTGGCCGCCACGACCGTGGATAACCGTTCCGGCAAGTTGCTGGGCAGCAACCTCAACGTGACCGCCAGCGGTGCCATCGATAACCGCCTGGGGATTTTCTCTGCCACCAGCCTGCTGACGGTACAGGCGGCCAACCTGGATAACCGCGACAAAGGTTCCATCGCCAGCCAAGGCCTGATGAACCTGACCGTCACCGGGCTGCTGGACAATCGCAATGAAGGCAACCTGGCCAGCCAGGGTGCTCAGCAAATAACCGCCGGGCAATTGAACAACAGCCAGGGCGGGCTGGTATCCAGCAAAGCCACAATGACGCTGCGCGGCGACACCCTGATCAACCAAGGCGGCTTGGTGATTGCTGACGATGCGTTGACCCTCACCGGCGGCGATCTGGATAACAGCCAAGCAGGCGTGATCAGCACCAAGGCCACTGCACACGTGCAACTGAACCAGTTGAACAACAGCAGCGGCGGCAAGTTGGGCAGCGATGGTGCGCTGACCCTCAACGCCAACCGGCTCGAAAACGGCGCCGGTCGTATCAGCGCCAAGGGCGACTTGCAGGCAACGGTCGGTGTGCTAAATCAACAAGCGGGCGAACTCGTCAGCGACGGTGCCCTGACACTGCGCGGCACCTCGCTGGACAACCGCAACGGCGGCCTTGTCGCGGCCACCCAAGGCGTGGACCTGCGCAGCCAGACCATCCTTAACCAGCAGGGCGAGATCTCCAGCCAGGCCAAGGTGCTGGTAGTTGCCGACCAACTGAACAACACCACCGGCAAAGTCATTGGCGACAGCGGACTGACCCTCACGGTGCAACGCCTACTCAACCAGAGCAAAGGCTTGCTGGCGGGGCGCGAGAGCCTTGTGCTGAGCGGCGCACAACTGGACAACAGCCAAGGTGGCCGCGTTACCAGCCAAAAAGACCTGAGCATCACCCTTACCGGCGCCTTGCTCAACCAAGGGCAGGGCACGCTGCTCAGCGAGGGCGGGTTGGCGGTCAAGGTTGGCACGTTGGACAACAGCCAGGGCGGCATTCTGTCGGCGGCCAATGCGCTGTCGATCACCACGCAGGGCCAACTGAACAATCAGGCCGGCAAATTGCTGGCCGATGGCTCGGCCACGTTGGTGAGTGCTGCGCTGAACAACAGTCAAGGCGGCGTGATCAGCGCCAAGCAACAGGTTGATGTACGCAGTGCCGGCTTGGACAATAGCCAGCGTGGCAGTATCAGCAGTGATGCTGGTATCACCCTCAACGCAGGGCAACTGGACAACAGCCAACAAGGTTCGATCTTCGCCAAGTCCACGGTCAAGGCAACCCTGAATGGGCTGGACCAACATGACCGTGGTGAGCTGGTCAGCAATACCGGCATCGAACTGGACTTGAACCATGGGCAACTGATCAACCGTGACCACGGCCTGATCGCGACCCCCGGCCAATTGCTGTTGAACAACCTGGGCAGCGTCGACAACAGCCAGGGCGGTGAGATTTCCAGCACCCAGTCATTTCTGTTGGCGGCCGATGCGCTGAATAACCGCGGCGGCAAAGTCATCAGTGGCGACAGCCTGCAGGTACGTATTGCCAAAGCGCTGGATAACAGCGTGGAAGGTGTACTGTCCGCCAAGAGCGTTCTGCAAGTGGCAGCCGAAAGCCTGGACAACCAGGCCGGTGGCGCACTCGCCAGCCAGGGCGCGCTGGACCTGAAGGTCACCGGCGCACTGGACAACCATAACCAAGGGCTTATTTCCGCTGCCACAGCCTTGACCACTAACGCAGGCTCGTTGGACAACAGCGACAAGGGCCGCCTCTCGGCGGGCACCCACCAGGGCCTCAACACCGGCGCGCTGGATAACTACCAAGGCGGACGAATCGTCAGCGACGGTAGCCAGACAGTCACTGCCGCCAATGTGGATAACCGCGCGGGTGTGATCGGCAGCCAACAGGCGCTGAACCTGACCACTGCCAACCTCGATAACACTGCCGGGTTGATCAATAGCCAGGCGGACCTGACCCTGACCGGGCAAACAGTCGACTCAAGCCAAGATGGGGAAATCTCAGCCAAAGGTGATTTGACGCTCATCGTCCAACAGCTGATCCAGCGTCAGGGCCGGTTGATCGGCGAACGCGCCGTAACCCTCGACCTGCAAGGCGGCAACCTCGATAACAGCGCAGGCTTGATCAGCGCCAGAGGCCCACTGACGTTCGCACGCCTGGCCAACCTGACCAACCGTGAACAAGGCGAAATCTCCAGCCAGGCGGCGTTCACCGTGGCCGCCAAACGCATCGATAACGGCGATCGCGGAGTCATCCTCAGTGCTGATCAACTACGCCTTGAAGCAGATGCTGTGGTCAACGCCAACAAGGGCTTGATCTCCGGATGGAACGGTCTGACGGTGGTCGGCAATAGCCTCGACAACAGCGCCGAGGGCACGTTGTCGAGCAGGAGCGGCACCCTGCACACCGACCTCACAGGTGTATTGGATAACCACGCAGCGGGTGCCCTGGTCAGCCAGGGCAAACAAACCCTTATCGCCGGCAGCCTGAACAATGATCAAGGGATCATCTCCGGCCAGGCTGATGTCAGCCTCAACGTGGCCGGCCGCTTGGAAAACAGCAACAACGGCTTGATCTCCGCAGCCCAGCACTTGGACTTCAATAACGCCCAGAGCCACATTCTCAACCGTGGTGGTCGGATCAACGCTGCCAGCCTCTCACTGCTCGGTGAAAGCCTGGACAACAGCGGCGGGCAGTTGATCAGCCAGGGCACCCTGGAAGGCACCTTCAGTGGTGCGCTGATCAACGCCAACAACGCCCGCCTGGCCAGTGGCGCAGCCCTGTTGCTGAACGCCGCCAGCCTGGACAACCGTGGCGGTCAACTGGTCAGCCAGGACCGCCTTGACCTGACCCTCGCCAAGGGCGACCTGGATAACAGCGCCAAAGGCACCCTCGCCAGCCAGAAAGACCTGGTGATCAAGCTGTTGGCCGGTGACGTGCACAACCAGCAAGACGGCCTGATGTTCAGCCAGAAGGGCAAGCTCGACCTTACCGCCCGCACCCTCACCAACTATCAAGGCACGCTGCAAAGCCAAACCGATAATCGCCTGCGCCTCAGTGGCGCCCTGAACAACCAGGGCGGCCGCGTCGACAGCCTCAGTGGCAACCTGGACCTGCAAACGGCCAGCGTCGCCAATACCGCAGGTGGCATCCTCAACAGCAGCCAAGGCTGGATCAAGCTGGTCACTGGGCTGTTCAACAACGGCAGCGGCATCACCCAGGCGCAGTCGTTGAACATCGAAGCCAAAGGCGGCCTGCTCAACCAACTGGGGCATCTTTCGGCCCTTGGCGGCGACAGCCAGATTGTCACCACTACCCTGAATAACCAGGGCGGCGGTGTGTATGCCGACACCTTGCTTAAAGTCACCGCCCAGGACTTCGACAACCAGGGCACAGCGGCCAACAACGGTGGCAAGGTCGGTGCGCGCACCATTGACTTCGGCCTCACCGGCACCCTGAGCAACCGCAATGGCCTGATCGAAAGCGACGACACCCTGAGCCTCGTCGCGCAGACCATCGACAACGTCAGCGGCAACCTGCGCGCCATGGGCCGGGTTGGCACCACTGATATTCGCACCACGGGCCTGTTCGATAACCGCTTCGGCGCGCTGGAAAGCGCCAACGAAACCCTCAACCTGCAAGCGGCCAGCCTGGATAACAACGGCGGGCGTATCGTCCACACTGGCGGCGGTAAATTCGACCTCACGTCCGATCAAGTCACCCGCGCCGGCGGCAGCTTCGTCACCAACGGCCAACTGGACATCAAGGCTGCCAGCTGGACCAACAGCAGCGTGATCCAGGCCGGGCGCCTGAACCTCGACATCGGCCAATTCACCCAGACCGCAAGCGGGCAATTGCTCGGCGCACAAAGCCTGACCGGCACGGGCGACACCTGGACCAACGACGGCCTGCTGGCCAGTGACGGCACCCTCAAGCTGACCCTCACCGGCGGTTACAGCGGCAACGGACGGGTCAGCAGCCTGGGCGAGATGACCCTCGCGGCGGCCAACCTGGACCTGGGCGAGAATGGTCGTATTGCCGGTGGCGCGCTTACTCAAATCACGAGCACCAACGTCTTGAACAACCGTGGTCGCCTGACGTCCGTAGGTGATCTGACGGTCAACGCCGCCACCTTGAACAACTACGGCACCCTGGGCGGCTCCGAAAACGTTCGCCTCAACGCCACCCATCTGCTCAACGAAAAAGGCCTGCTGTTCAGCGGCGAAGAGATGACTCTGCGGGTCAACGACTTCAGTAACCGCTTTGGCGATGTCTACAGCCTGGGCGGCCTCGACATTGCTCGCGATGATGCCAATGGGCGCAGTGCGCTGATCGAAAACGTCTCCGGTACGCTGGAGAGCGACGGCAATATGCGTTTGCTGGCCGATACCCTGAGCAACCGGCGCGACCAGTTCACCACCGAAAAAAGCCTGGTTTCCGGGAGCATCAGTGTCTACGGCAACGACTACTGCAAAGGCAAGGGCTGCGAGCTGAAGTTCAGCGGCGTCGAAACCTATGAGGACGTCATCAAAGGCAGCTCCGCCTCCGCATTCATCAATGCCGGTGGCGACCTGACGGTGGGCAGCCAGACCTTCGATAACCTCTACAGCTCGGTATCGGCCGCTAAAAACATCCTGATCAACACCGACGTGCTGAACAACACCGGCGCTGCCGGCGGTGAACAGCGTAATTTCGGTTACGCCTACTACACACGCAACCGGTCGGCTTACTCGTTGCTGATGAGCGAAGTCGAACAGTTCAACCGCAGCAACGATCCCAACTCAAGTGACTATAAGCCGGGTGCGTACACGTTCGACCAGTTTGTTGAGAAGACGAGGTTCTCGGACACCTTCTTCACGTCACCTATCGACTACACCGTCCCCACCTCTGGCAGCGTGATCGCCCAAGCGGTGATCCAGGCAGCCGGCTCGGTCACCGTTAACGCAACCAAAGAAATCAACAACAGCGTCATCCGCCCGAACGCCACCGACATCGACACCCCGGTGGCCAACCGCAACACCAACTCGGATGTATTTGCCTCTACCGTAAAACCGGCCATCACTGCGCAGCTACCGCCAGACCTGGCCCAACGCCAAGTCAATCCGGTGACCTTGCCGGGCTTCAGCCTGCCAACGGGTGAGAACGGCTTATTCCGCCTCAGCGGCCAGGCCGCGAAGGCCGGTGCAGCGGGTAAAGCGGATACCGCCAAGGGTGACTTCAACGCAAACGGGCGTGTCATCACCGCCGCCGACCGCGAGAAAACCCTCGACTACAGCGCCGTGCAAGAGCGCGGCTTCAGCCTCGACGGCCAACCGGCCAGTGGCGCGGTCAACGGCCAAGGCCCGTTGGCCTTGGACAGCCGCGCCCAATCGGTCACCCGCGTACAAGGCCTGCCGGACATCGCTCCGGTAGACAACAGCCACAAATACCTGATCGAAACCAACCCGGCGCTCACCGACCTCAAGCAGTTCATGAGCTCCGACTACCTGCTCGGCAAACTGGGCTACAACCCCGACACCAGCTGGAAGCGCCTGGGCGACGGCCTGTACGAGCAGCGCCTGATCCGCGAAGCCGTGGTGGCCCGCACCGGCCAACGCTACATCAACGGCCTCGCCAGCGACGACGCACTGTTCCGCTACCTGATGGACAACGCCATCTCGTACAAGGACTCGCTCAACCTGCAACTGGGCGTGTCGCTAACTGCCGAGCAAGTCGCGGCACTGACCCACGACATCGTGTGGATGGAAGAAGCCGAGATCAACGGCCAGAAAGTCCTCACCCCCGTGCTCTACCTGGCCCAGGCCAACAACCGCCTGGCCCCCAACGGCGCGCTGATCCAGGGCCAGGACGTGAGCCTGATTACCGGCGGCGACCTGCACAACAGCGGCACCCTGCGTGCCACCAACAACCTGAACATGGTCGCCGGGAACATCGACAACAGCGGCCTGATGCAAGCCGGCAACCGCCTGGAAATGCTCGCCACCGACTCGATCCGCAACACCCGCGGCGGCATCGTCAATGGCCGCGACATCAGCGCCACCGCCGTGACCGGCGACATCCTCAACGAACGCACCGTCACCACCTTCAAACAGGACGGCCAGGGCTACCAACTGCGCAACGACGTGGCCAGCGAAGCCTCCCGTTTCGAAGCCACCGACACGCTCAAACTGAACGCCGGGCGCGATGTGCTCAACCTCGGCAGCAACCTCAAGGCCGGTGGCAACGCCAGTGTCACCGCCGGGCGTGACGTGCTGATCGCCAGCCAGACCGAACAGGACGACTACGCCTACCAGCGCCGCCGTATCAGCGGCACCGAGCAAACCATCCTGCAACACACCTCCGCTGTGGACGTGGGCGGCAACCTCGCCATCGACGCCCGCCGCGACATCGCCGTGGTCGCCAGCACCGTCAGCGCCGCCAAAGACCTCAGCGTCAAAGCCGGCGAAAACCTGACCCTGGCCGCCGCCGCCAATGAAGAACACGAGTACTCCAAAGGCAAAAAAGGCGGCACCAAAACCACTACTCAACTGGACGACGTCACCCAACAAAGCGCCGAACTCAAAGCCGGCGGCGACCTGGTCGCCATCGCCGGCACCGACCTGACTTTGGTTGCCAGCAAGATCAGCGCGGGCAACGAAGCCTATGTGCACGCTGATAACGAACTGCAAATGCTGGCGGCGCAGGACAGCCACTACTCGCTGTACGACATGAGCAAGAAGGGCAGTTGGGGCAGCAAGAAGACCCAGCGTGATGAAGTGACCGATGTGAAGAATGTCGGGAGCGAAATCAAGACTGGGGGTGATTTGACGCTGGAGAGTGATGGGGATCAGAAGTACCAGGCGGCGAAGCTTGAGAGTGGGGGGGATATTGCGATTGTCAGCGGCGGGGCGGTGACGTTTGAGGCAGTGAAGGATCTGCACGACGAGAGCCACACCAAGAGCAAGGGCGACCTCGCCTGGACCAGCTCCAAGGGCAAGGGGAATACCGACGAGACGTTACGCCAAACGCAGATGATTGCAGAAGGCAGCGTCGTGATTAAAGCCGTCGATGGCTTGAAAATTGACATCAAGCAAATCGATCAAAATACGGTTAGCCAGACGATTGATGTGATGGTCAAGGCTGACCCGCAACTGGCTTGGCTAAAAGAGGCCGAGCAGCGCGGGGACGTGGATTGGCGCCAGGTTAAAGAACTACACGACAGTTTCAAATACAGCAATTCAGGCTTGGGCGCCGGCGCGCAAATCATCATTGCGATCATCGTTACGTACTTCACGATGGGGGCCGCCAGCGGTGCAATTGCCGCAGCTGGTTCGGGGACATCGATGGCGAGTGCCACGGCTGTTGGGACTGCGGCCACGTCTGCCGGATGGGCCAATGCTGCGGGCAGTACCGTGCTTGCTGGCATGGCGAGTAACGGTGCGATCAGCGCCATCAATAACCGTGGAAACCTGAGCACCGTCTTAAAGGATGTCACTTCCAGCGACGCGATGAAAGGCTACGTGGTGTCCGGCGTCACTGCGGGCTTGACTGCAGGTGTCTATGACAAATGGACCGGCACTCAGACAGGTACTTCCACTGCACTCCCCAACTCAGGTGCAGTAGCCACCGTAAGTCCGTTGAGCACCTGGCAAGGCGTGGGGCAGTTCACCGCCAACCAAGTACTGCAAAACGGAACATCCCTATTGGTGGATCGGGCGCTCGGGGGCGAAGCCCGTCTTGGCGACGCGTTGCAGAGTAGTTTGGCTAACGCATTTGCGGCTTATGGATTCAACCTGGTTGGGGATATTTCCAAGAACCGGTTTGCAGAAGGTGGCATTACCAAGATTGGGCTACATGCCTTGATGGGCGGGTTGGCAGCTGAGGCTTCTGGAGGAGATTTCCGCACAGGCGCTCTGGCAGCGGGTGTGAATGAGGCATTGCTGGATAGCCTCGCCAAGAATTACGCCGACATGCCCGATGACCAGAAAAAAGGTTTGCTGGTCATGAACTCGCAGTTGCTTGGTGTGCTTGCGGCATCGGTACAGAGCAATGCTGATGCGGATAGCCTGCAAACTGGGGCGTGGGTTGCGCAGAACATGACGCAATACAATTTTCTGGAACATCTCCCACCGGGCTTAAGTGAATACGGATCAGCGGCGACTACTCTGGCAAAGGACATGCTGGAAAAAGGTGCCACTAACGACCAAATTGCCCAAGCACAGCTGAAGCTGGCCCAAGGACAAGGTTTTGAAGGGGTTCAACCGGCTAACGAGTTCGTCAAGGCTTGGGGCTATTTTATGGCCGGTGAACTCACCGGTGCGGGGCTCGCGGCTGTATTAGGTCGGCTTGTGATGGGAGGTGCAAAAGGATTGCCTTCCGCCCTGCAAAATTTCGGCGGCCGCACTTTCGATGATCTATCTGCCGCAGCTTCAAATCCTATCAATAAGGAAGGTCTGACAGAGGCTGCTAGGGCGCTCACAAAGCATGCTTCTGGCCAGCGAGCTACTGGAACGTTCCCAAAACTCACAGGTGGAATTGAAAAGCAAAATGCAACTGCACTCGGTATTATTGATGACGTTCTCAAGAATCCAAATTCAACATTCTCAAATTTGAGTCGCGGTGGGCTAGAGGTCCGGGCTCCCGATGGAAGAGGTCTGCGCTACAATAAGGATGGCTCATTTTCTGGGTTTTTGGACCCTAAGGCGAAACCATGAAACTTGAAAGTAATTCGGATTTTGAAGTTCTGGGCTTTAGTGATAGTCGCTATAAAAGGCTAACTGCGGAGATTCAATATAAAGGTGAACCTATTGCTCAAGTTAATCAGGATAAAGGGGGGGACGCTTTAGAGGTGGAGATCTTTGCTGACTTAAGTAGCGCGACTTTGAGAGTTCCATTCTCTGGTTTTTTTGAGGCGATGATTTTAGCGAAAGACTTCATTGTCGAGTCGGGGTGAAGCTAGAAGAAAAAATGGGGCAAATTTGAGCGTCACTTACTTGACAAGAAATAGCGAAAAAAGGGGGCAGATTTATTTTTTTGAAGAAAAGGGGACGGGGGACGGATTTATTTTATTGAGAAAGGGGCGAATTTATTTTTCAGCCATTTTTGCAATGGAGACTAAAAAAGGGGACAGATTTATTTTTTTCCATTTGCTAGGCTGTAATTCTCTAAGGAAGGAGGTTACCTATGCCCAGAGTGGGACGTGTCGTTTTGCCCAACTATCCTCATCATGTTGTACAGCGTGGTCACAACCGCCAGGTGGTCTTTGCTGCCGAGGAAGACTACCAGCGCTAAGCGCCTGCTCAAGAGCTACAACTTCGGCGTGGCCAGCGCAGCGATGTTCATCTTTGGCGCGGCCACCTTCGGCCTGGTGTTCCTGGTGCCCCATTACCTGTCTCAGTTGCAGGGCTACAACGCCCGGGAGATTGGCATCAGCCTGATCGCCTACGGCATGGTGCAACTGGTACTGGCGCCGTTTATGCCACGCCTGATGCAGTGGCTCAACCCGAAACTGATGGTCGCCAGCGGCTTCTTCATCATGGCCCTGGGGTGCTACCTCGGCGCGCACCTGGACGTGGACAGCGCCGCCAACGTGATTATTCCTTCCACTGTGGTGCGGGGCATCGGCCAGCCGCTGATCATGGTGGCGCTTTCCGTGCTGGCGGTGTCTGGCCTGGCCAAGGATGAGGCCGGCTCGGCCTCGGCCTTGTTCTCCATGCTGCGTAACTTGGGTGGTGCCGTGGGCACGGCGGGTCTGACGCAGATCGTGGCCATGCGCGAGCGCTTTCACTCTGAGCGGGTAGGGGAGTCGATCACGCTGTTTTCCCCCTCCTTGCAAGAACGCCTGCGCGCGAGCATGGCCGACAGCGAGGCTTTCATCTTCAACCAGCTCTTACCCGCTCAACAGCAGGTGATCGACGGCTTGATCCACACCGTGCGGCGCGAGGCGTACCTGATGGCCTACAGCGATGCGTTCTACGTGGCCTGTGTCGCGTTGATCGTGTGCGGTGTCGCGGCCCTGGCATTACGGCAGTCAGCCAAAAACGCATAACCACGCCAAGCAGGTGTTGAATGTGTACAGCTCACTGCGTTGGGTAGGCGCCCACTATCCGCCCCCCGGAAAAAAGGAGCTCTCTTATGCAACAACCCGATACCCTGGTTCGTAACCCAGTCGGCAACCCTGTCGTCGCCAGCGTCAGCGTGAAGGCCGATGCACGCAGTGTGTGGAATGTGGTCGGCGATTTCGCCGGTTTCGCGAAGTTTATTCCGGCCTTGTCTCATATCGAGATGACCGGCGAGGGCGTGCGTTCGGTACGTAAGAAGTTGTTCAAGGACGGCAACGTGGTGATTGAGCAACTCAACAGTCATGACGATCAAGCCATGACCATGACCTGGTCGCTGATTTACACCTCCCTGAACATTGGCAACCTGTGGGCGCTGATGGAGGTGGTGCCCCAAGGCCCGACCCAGAGCCTGGCGACCTGGACCATCATTGGCCAGCCCTACGCGGACGGCCAGGAAGACGTACCGGCGTTCGAAGCCTTCCTGCAAGGCTTTGCCGATGACGCGATGAAGAACCTACAGGCACTCTTCAACTGACGGGCACGCTGAAAATGTGCCTAGGTGTAGGAGCGAGCTTGCTCGCGAAAAATCCGAGGACGCCGCGTACTCTGAGCATGCCAGCGTCATCGTTGACGTTCTTCGCGAGCAAGCTCGCTCCTACAGTGGGGTGGGCATTACCCTTTAGTTGATGGCCTGATCAATCCCCGCCTGCAAGGCCTGGCTTTCACTGTGCCCACCCGCGCGCAGCGGGCCCAGGTTGAAGGCTTGGTCCTTGCGCGTGGCGTCGTCGTGTTTCTGGGTCAATTCATCCTTGGCACCCAGGGCCAGGTTGACCGGTGACGTCGAAACGTTCAGCCCGACATCGGCACGGTAGTCACTGCCGGCCAGTGTGGTTGCGGTGACCTTGGAGCCACCCAGCTCGACCTTGCCATTGGGCGCACTGATCCGCGCGCCCGTGAGCTGCGTATCACCCTTGACCTGCAGGTTGACGCCCTGGCTTGCGCGAATGCCTGACGCCTGGGTGACGCTGTCTTTGACCACATGGCTGACATCCAGGTACAAGGTCGGCGTGTAGCTGGTGTTGCCGCTCTTGTCACCGAACAACACATTCTCGGCAGTATTGGCCACCGTGCTGCCGGTGGTGTCTTTGCCACTGACGGTGTAGCTGTCGCTGGTTTTTGGCCAGACCTTATCCTTGAAGCCAGACAGGCGTGTGCCCAGGGCATCGGTCTTGTCTGCCAGGTAAGCCTTTGCCTTGTCCACGCGAGTGCCGAAGGCGCCACGGGGCTCTGGGTTCACGTCGTAGCTGCCACTGCGGGTGAGTTTTTCGCCCAGTCGTTCCTTGGCATTGACCACGCTGTTGACCACGCTGTCCTTGGCCGAAGCCAGGTGCCCGGTGCCCTTGTCGACGACGTTCTCCAGCTTGTCGCGATGCTTGTCGAACGCGCCTTCAGCCTTGGCTTTTACCTTGTCCTTGAGCGGGCCGGTGGTTTTGGCCAGTTTATCGACCACCCCCGGCTGGTTCTTCTCGACATCCAGCCTGGCGTCGACATTGACCTGGGTGCTGTTGACCTGGTCCTTGCGGCTTTCGACGACGAGGTCGCCGCCCACCGTGCCGCTCACCTTGTCGGCGTCGATACGCGCTCCGGCCAGATGGGTATCGCCGGCACTGTTGAGGGTGACGTCACCTGCCGTGATCAGGCTGTTGTGCTGGGTGGTGCCTTTCAGGTGATCTACATCGACCTTGGCCCGCGCATTGATGCCGCGCTGGGTCTTGGGTGTCTCATGTTCACCGGCGTCGGCCAGGGTGGTTTTGCCGACGCTGCCTCCTGCGCCCAGGGTCACGCCCCAGTTGTTATGGGCCTGGGTCGATTGCGCGGACTCCTGCAGGATGCCGCCATGTTGCGCATCGAGGCTAACGCTGGCTGCGCTGACCTGAGTGCCCTGCAAGTGGATGGCATCGGTTGCATCAGCGCCGCTGGCGAGGCTGACCTTGCCGCTGCTGTGCAACTGCCCGACGACGGCGCTCTGGTCGTTCTCCGCCACTTTGCCAATGTTGAAATTGGCGCTGAGGCTGCCGGTCTTGCTGCTGCTTTCGGCGCTGCTGGTCTTGCCGGCGCCGAGGGTCAGGCCGCCGCCCAGGTTGCTGCCATTGCTGACGTGGCTGTCGGTGGCGGCTTGCAGGTTCAGCTTGCCGCCGGCATTGAGGCTGATATCGCCAGCCTTCGCGCCCGTGCTGCCGATCTGCGTGCCTTGCAGGGTCATGTCAGCGCCACTGCTGAGCTGCACGGGGCCGCTGCCCCGGATGGTCGCGACCTGGGCTTGGCTGTCCTGGGTGTCCAGGCGCTTGTTATCCAGCTGCACACCGGCACCGAGGTTGACGTTGCTGCCATTGGCGCCGGGTGCGGTGCCCACCGTCAGTGAGCCGTTGCCGCGCAGCGTGCTGCTGTTTTTGCTCTGGGTGTCGGTGGCCTGGTTGAGCGCCAGCTCACCGCCGGTCTTGAGGTTGACCCCGGCCTGGCCGCCGTCGAACTGGCTGCCTTCATAACGGGCATCGCCCTTGGCCTCGATGCTCACGCCTTGGCTGGCCACATAGCTACCGACTACTGCTGTGCGGGTGGATTCGCGCACATCGCTGCTGCCGCCCAGGCCGCTGCCGCGCACGTTCACGTCTTCACCGGTGGTGGTGTAGACCCGCACGCCAGCCTTGGCGTCGACGCTTTGCTCGCTGCTGCTGTGGGTGTTGGCCGCTGCCGTGGCAAGGTGCTCGCCGGCCTTGATGTTCAGCCCGCCCTCGGTGGCGCGGTACTGGGTGCCCTCGTCCTGCAACGTGCCGGCTGCATTGACCTGTACCGTGGCGCCACTGAACTGGCTGACCACAGCGGTGCTGTCTTGCGTTGTGCCGGTTTTGTTCGTGTGCCCGACTTCCACATCCAGGCCGACATTGGGTTGCTCGAACGCATCCAGCAAACCGGGCTGATGGAACTTGGCCTGGGCCACGCCCTCGACGGCTTTTTCGATCGGGCGGGTAATGCCCCGGTATTCGACATTGGCGCCGACGTCGGCGGTCCAGCCGTTTTCCTTGTGGGTGCTGGTCTCGGTGGAATGGGCGGCCTGGTTGTTAATCTGGCCAGCGTTGACCTGCAGCTCGGCGCCGGCCTTGGCCTGTGCACCCTCGCTGGTGAAGGTGTTGCCAGCGTTGATGGTCAGCTTGCCGGTCGCGGCCACGGCGCTGGTTTGCGCGGTGGTTTTTTCAGTGGTGTCTTGGCTGCTTTGGTGGCTGAACTGAGCGCCACTGCCTGCGCGATCAATGCCGCCGGTGTAGTAGAAACTGCCGCCGGTGGTGGTTTCGTCGACGGCTTCGGTGCGCTTGTCGTGGGCGGCCAACAGCTCGACGTTCTTGCCGCTGACGGTGGCATCGCCTGCGGTTGCCTTGAGGTCCGAACCCTGGATGCTCACATCGCCACCGGCTTTTACCACGACGCTGCCGCCCTTGAGGCTGGAAGCCTGCTGCTCGGTGGTGTCGGTCGTGCGGGTTTGCTGCTGGTCTTCATAGCTCAACCCCGCACGGTACTGGCGGCTGACACCCTCGGTTTCCTTGGCGTAGCCATCGAAGCCACGGGTATGGGTGCGGGTGGTGTCATGGGTGGTGTTCTCGGCGGCAACGACCTTGACATCGCCTTTGGCATCCGCCTGCAGCTCACCGCCAGCCGACACCTGCGAGCCACTGACGCGGATGTCCTGAGCGCTTTGCAGCTTGAGGTTGCTGTCCGAGCGCAGGTCGCTGGCGACCACGGTGCTGTCCTTGAGGTTCTTGCGGCTTTCATCCTTGGAGATGCCGAAGAACTTGCTGTCATTGCTGTAGCGGTTGTCGTGGGAGGTGTCCTGCACGCCGTCGATCACCAGCGAACCTTTGTCGCTGATGACACTGGCCTGCTTGCCGCCCCGGGCCTGGCTGCCGCTGATGCGCACGTCGTCGGCCTTGACGATCAGCTTGCCATCGGCGTTGACCTTGCTGCCGGTGTTCGACGTCTTGCCCTGGTTGCCGTCGCCGTTCTTGCCGAAGAAGCTGCCGCCGGTGAGGTCGCCGGAGTAGGCGTTGTCGCGGCTGCTCTGGGTACGGCTGGCGCTGGTGATTTCCACCTGCCGGGCGGCCAGTTGAATATCGCCGGGGGTTTTCAGCTCGGCGCCTTGCAATTGCAGCTTCTGTTGGCTGGTCAGCTCCAGTGTCTTTCCGGCCTTGAGGCTGCTGGTGATGCTGCGTTGTTCGCTGCTGGATTTATCCCAGTTGGCTTTCCACAGGTGCTTGCGATGGTTGCCCTGGTCGCGGGTTTCATGGGTTTCGGTGGCGGCGTTAACGTGCAGGTCGGCACCGCTGTCGACGCGCAGGGTGTTGCCCGCTTCCACATGGCTGGCTTTGATCTCGGTGTTGGCGCCGGAAGACAGCGCGGCATCCTGTTGCGCCACGACCTTGTTGCCGTGCTGGCGCGAGTCTTTGTCGGTGGTGGTGCGGTCGTAGGTTTCGTAGGTGAACAGGAAGTTGCTGTTGTTCCACTGCTCACGCTTTTCCTGGAGCTTGCGGCTTTCCAGGCTGCTGAGGGTCAGGTTGCGGCTGGCGTCGAGTTTGACGTTGCGCCCGCTGACGTCGGTGGCGGCCAGGTTCAAGTCCTTGGCACTGTGCAAGTCGATATCGCCCTGGCGGCTGTGCACGCCAGCGCGGGTGGCGTCGAGGCTGTCGGCACGCACCTGGCCGCTGATGTCGAGGTCACCGGCCGAACTGATCTTCACCCCGTCAGTGCCTTGCACCTGCACGCCGCCCACGCGCACACCGGCGCCTTCGGCGGTGCTGATGATGTTGATGCGCCCGGCCTGCATGGCGCCGAACAGGCGCGCGTCGATGCGTTGGTCCTGGGTCTTGCTGGCCGGGTCCACCTGGCGCACTTGCCCGCTGGCGAAGTCGACCTGATTGCGGCCCACCGTGAGGTTCAATTGATCGCGAGCACTGAGGCGACCTTCGCTGTCGATGCGCGGCGCGATCAGGTTGATGGAACCTTCACGGTTTTGCAGGCCCTGGCCTTGCACTGTCAGTTGGCCGTTGGCATCGCGGGTGCTCAAGGCTTGCAGCTTGCCGTCGTTGAGTTCGGGGCGGCCGACCACCAGGTTGGCATTGGGCGTGTTGATGAAACTGCCGCCATTCACCGAAATGCCGTTAGGGTTGGCCAGCACGTAATCGGCCGCCTGGCCGAAAATCTCCTGGGCGCCGTTGAGAGTCGAGGCGTTGCGGCTGATCACTTCGTTGAGGATCACGCTCGCCGCCTGGCCCTGGAACTGCGGGTTGGCCGCCAGCTGCCCGGCGAGTTGGGACTGGCCGGCCTGCAAGGCGTTGTTCAACACCACACCCTGGCGGTCGACGTTGTAGTCCAGGAACTGGTTATGGGACAGGCCACCCGCATTCGGTGCGACGATGTTGACGATGGGTACACCGCCCTGGTTTTGCAGTTGCGGCGTGCCGCCAGGGCCTTCGACGACGGTCAAGCCTGCGGCGAGCGCGAGCTGTGGCAGCAGGAACAGGCTGGCAATGGCCCAGCGCAGTTTGCCCTGGGGTGAAAGGTGGAAGCTGTGTGGAGTAGTCGGCATAAATAATCTCGCTCTGTGTTGGCTGATCCACGACGCGCGTTGTGCGTTGCAACGCTGCTGGGGTGGTCAGGTACGGCGGTGACTCAGGCTAAACACGGGTGTGGGCTCATATCTGCACGCTAAGGCGCGTCAGCCAGACCTCCGGCTCCTGGCGAAAACCCGTGGGGGTGTTGAGGTTGCGTTGGTAATCGACGTCGAACTGCACGTTCTTCCAGCTCAGGTTGAGCCCCGCGCTGGCGCCGCTCAGGCGTTGGCTCTGGGCGCCGTGTTCGTGTTTGACCCAGCCGTTGTCCAGGCCCAGGCGCGGGGTGAGTTTCACCGGCAAGTCAGTGTTGAGTGGCAGGCGCAAGGTGTTGCGCCATACCGCGCCAATGGCACCGGAGCTGCTGTTTTCGCGGTAGCCGCGCACAGCCGAGTCATCGGTAATCAGCAGTTGTTCGATGGCGGGCAATGCATCCGGGCTGTACTGCACCGACAATTGGCTTTGCCACTGCCACGGCTGCGCTGCCCATTGGCCGTTGCGCCATTGGGTGAGGTTGGCGCGGTACTTTTGAAACTGCGCCTTGGGCCGGTTTTTCTGCACTTGGTCGGCATCCCGGTCGGCGCCGAACCAGGTCAGGCCCTGGGCGTAGTTGACGTCCAGGTTCCACACCGCGCTGTTGAGCCAGAACAGGTTCAGGCCCGCTTCGGCCACGGTGAGCGTGGGGCTCTGGATGTCCAGGTGTACCTTCTGCAGGTAGCTGTCGACGTCTTTGTAGGCCAGTTGCAGGTTGGCGCTCAGTTGGTGGCCCTGGTCGCGCCACAGCACGCGGTCGCTGCGCAGGCTGACCTGATCGGTGCGGCCACTGTTGTAAAACGTGGTGCGGCTGAGCTTGAACGGCGAGCGGTACTCGGCATGGCTGGCGAACAGGCTGTAGGTCCAGTAACCGTAAGGGATGGAGTAGAACAGGCTGTGGCTGCGGCTGTAGCGCGGCCCATGGTTGAGCGTGTCGCTGAAGCTCAGGTTGAGCGAGTCGTTGATTTGCAGCGGGCTGTCCAGGCTCAAGTTGATGGCATTGCGATCACGCCCGGTGCCAGCGCTGCCGAGGTTATCCACCCCCAGGCCCAGGGCCCAGCGCGAGGCACTGCTGCGCGAGCGCAGGATGATGCGCGACGCGCCCGCCGTGCTGCCGGGGGCGATGTCGGCGGTGAGGTCCACCGAGCGCAGGCGGTTGAGCTGGTCCAGGCCCTGTTCAAGGTCTCGCAGGTTCAGGGGTTTGCCGAGCATCCCGGGGAATGCCCCGCCTAATGAAACGGGCAGGCTCTGGTCGGCCAGTTCGATGGCTTCCAGGTAGCCTTCTTCGACGTGAATATCCAGCGGTTGCCCGGCGGCGGGCGCACTGATCAGGTAGGGGCGGCTGGCGATATAACCGGCCTCGACATACAGCCGGGTGATCTCGGCCAGCAGGCGGTTGATCTGCGTGACGCCCATGCAAGGCGCCACGTAGGGCTCGATATGTTTATTCAACTGGGCACGGCTGAACAGCGTGACCCCGGCCAGGCGCCTACCGCTCAAGGGCCAGCAGTGTTCATCCTTGGCGATGTCTGTTGGCAAGGCCGGTGTGGCCGCTGGTGTACCGAAGCTGCCACGTTGCATCTGGCGTTGGCGCTGCTCCAGTTGTAATTGCTGCAGGTCGCGTTGCTGTTGCTGCTGCAAGCGCAGGGCTTCCTGGCCTGGCTGCGGCGCCTCGGCGCCAGCCACGGGCAGCGCCCACAAGCAGAGCAGGGCGATGCCCAGGTTCCGGGTACAGCACAAGTGTCCGGTTGAGAGCAGGTTTGGCACTCGACATCCTTAACGTAGAAATACACACGATCCATACCGTCTGAGCCAACGTTGAACTCAGCGGTAATTGCCCTACTTGAGTGAGTGGTCGACGGTTTGTTACATCGCTGTAGGATTTATTACACAAGACGTAAGAAAAATCGCGTAATTCAGTGCATAAATGCACAAATTTAGTGCGCGCCGGGGTGAGGGGACCTGATATTCCTGATTTTTCAGAGGCGGGAGAGGGGCCGGGGCGGTTTTGATTGTTGTGCGAGCGTCACCTAATCGGCGTTTCACGGCCAGGGATTGAGCACTTTGCCTGGTCACCAGATTAGGCTTTTGAATCCATTGGATATTCTGTAGCCTTGCGCAGCTTTAGCTTTACCCGTGCTTGATGAACAAAAACACTTCGTCCGGCGGCGCCCGAAGGGCTCCGGAGCCGGTGGTACACTCGACTTTCGCGCTACTGCGCCTGCAGGTCTTGCGAACATGACGCACATTTCCGAACGCCTACTGGTTCAAGCCCACCTCGACGCCAAGCAGCCCAAGGTGCTCAGCGCTGCCGAAGAGGCGAGCCTGCGAACCGCCATTGCCGCCGAGCTCAAGGCTCAGGACGCGGTGCTGGTTGCCCACTTTTATTGCGACCCGGTGATTCAGGCCCTGGCCGAAGAAACCGGCGGCTGTGTTTCCGATTCCCTGGAGATGGCGCGCTTCGGCGCTGCCCACCCGGCCAAGACCGTACTGGTAGCCGGCGTGCGCTTCATGGGCGAGACCGCCAAGATCCTCACGCCGGAAAAACGCATCCTGATGCCGACCCTGGAAGCCACCTGCTCCCTGGACCTGGGTTGCCCCGTGGATGAGTTTTCTGCGTTCTGCGATCAACACCCCGAGCGCACCGTGGTGGTGTATGCCAACACCTCGGCGGCGGTCAAAGCCCGGGCGGATTGGGTGGTGACTTCCAGTTGCGCGCTGGAAATCGTCGAGAGCCTGATGGACAACGGCGAGACCATTATCTGGGGCCCGGACAAACACCTGGGCACTTACATCCAGCGTCAGACCGGCGCCGATATGCTGCTGTGGGACGGTGCCTGCATCGTCCACGAAGAGTTCAAGTCCAAGCAGCTTGAAGACATGAAAGCGCTGTACCCGGATGCGGCGATCCTTGTGCACCCGGAGTCACCGACCTCGGTGATCGAACTGGCGGACGCAGTGGGCTCCACCAGCCAACTGATCGCCGCTGCGCAACGCTTGCCGAACAAGACTTTTATCGTCGCCACCGACCGCGGCATCTTCTACAAGATGCAGCAGCTGTGCCCAGACAAAGTCTTCGTCGAAGCGCCCACCGCCGGTAACGGCGCAGCCTGCCGCAGTTGCGCGCACTGCCCGTGGATGGCGATGAATACGCTGGAGCGTACGCTGCAGTGTTTGCGTGAGGGCAGCAATGAGATCTTCGTGGAACCGGCGGTGATTCCGCAGGCGGTACGGCCGCTCAAGCGCATGCTCGACTTTACCCAGGCTGCACGGTTGAAACTGGCCGGCAACGCCTGATCTTCAGGCTGAGCACAAATCAAAATGTGGGAGCTGGCTTGCCTGCGATAGCTATAGGTATCTACATAGTTCTATAGCGCAGTAACCACGATGCGAAGCGAGCCGCTCTTGATCTTGATCTGCTTTTGATCTTAGGCGCCCCG